>JACPNC010000102.1 GCA_016185685.1 Candidatus Woesearchaeota archaeon
AAAACACTTGAAAGAAGAATTAACCAGGGCAAAATTTGAAGAACTACTCGCCCCAATTTTACGCAAACTAGAAACTCCCGTAAAGCTTGCGCTTAAAGATGCAGGTTTAACTCCTGAGAAAATAAATAAAGTTCTTTTTGTTGGCGGATCTACCCGGATTCCTTCTGTCCAGGAACTTGTAAAAAGAATTCTTGGTCAAGAGGGAGATAAATCTGTTAACCCTGATGAAGCTGTTGCTTTGGGAGCGGCAATTCAAGCAGGAGTCTTGGCAGGAGATGTCAAAGACGTTTTATTGTTAGATGTTACTCCTTTAAGTTTGGGTATTGAAACTCTCGGCGGAGTATTTACTAAATTAATAGAGAGAAATACCACTATCCCGACGAAGAAATCGCAGATTTTTTCCACTGCGAGCGACAATCAGCCTGCAGTAACTATCCGTGTTGGACAAGGAGAACGCCCTATGTTTCCAGATAACAAAGTGCTTGGGCAGTTTGATTTGGTAGGCATTCCTCCTGCTCCGCGCGGCGTCCCTCAAGTGGAAGTAACTTTTGACATTGACTCCAACGGTATTGTGCACGTCTCCGCAAAAGATCTTGGAACGGGAAAAGAGCAGAAAATTCAAATTACCGGAACTACTGCATTAAGTAAAGATGAGATTGAAAAGATGAAAAAAGAAGCTGAGCTGCATGAAGCAGAGGATAAAAAAGTAAAAGAAACCATTGAAGCAGAGAATAACGCTGATGCTGTGGTGTACCAAAGTAAAAAAGTACTTGAAGAGTTCAAAGATAAAGTAGATGCTGATCTGAAGAAGAAAATTGAAGAAAAAATTAATGCTGTAGAAGAAGCGCGCAAAGGGAAAGATCCAGCGGAGATTAACAAAAAAATTGAAGAGTTAAACAAAATCATGCAGGAGATTGGCGCAAAGATGTACCAACAGGCGGGAGCAAGTTCGGGAGCAGGTCCTGGAGCAGGTGGAAACGCAGATGCTCATGGTCACGCCCATGGTGCTCAAGATGGCAATCACGCCTCAGCTGCTTCTGACGACGACAATGTCGTGGATGCAGAGTTTAAGGAGAAAAAGTAGAAAGGAGAACAAAAAAAGAGCAAAGCGAGTTTTTTTGTTTTTTTAAATTTTTTAAAGAAGGTTTTGGACAAGCATGACACAAATACATCACTACCAAAAAACATTTACAAGAGACTTTACTTTAGTTGCACTTGAAGTATATTATGCTTGTGAAGCAAAGAATGTAAAGCAGTGGAGCGGTAAATTTCAGAAACATCTCCCCTATATTGTTTTCAGAAGAACTGAAGGTACGGTTAGGGTGTTTTATGATCCCCATGGAATACAGTGGATAAAAGAGCAACTCAAAGAGCATCTTCAAAAAGAAGGATTTCTTAAAGATTTTGAAAAAGAACTCACTCGCAAAATGGTATCCATAAAAACTGCTTATGAAACAGAAAAAACCTTGCAAAAAGAGCAACTTCTTTATTTTCTTAACAATTTTGAAGATGCCTACACTTGGATTGAAGCGATGTGGTGGCTCTGCCATATGTACGAAGATGGCGAAATTAAAGAAGCAGAGGTTGAATCAATTCTTAAACTCAGAGAAAAAACTGATATGATCTCTTCCGGAACAGACAATGTTGTAAGAAATTCATTAATGCAATTATTTCCGCAAATTAAAAATTATATCCATGTGCTCACTTTAGAAGAAGTTAAAACAGAAAAGATGCCTTCTTTGGAAGAATTAAAGAAAAGAGATGCTGGTTTTTTTTACACAGATGGCAAACTTTTTTCTTCAGAAAAGAAAGAAGAAATTGAAAAAAAATATTCGTTAAGAATTCCTGAGAATGAAATTTCTACAGCAGTCTCTGAAGTTCGGGGAAGTATGGCCTATCCAGGAAAAATCAAAGGTAAAGTACGAAAAGTAATGGGGCATAAAGAAATTCCTTTAGTCCAGAAAGGAGAAATCCTTGTCTCCCCCATGACTATGCCAGATTTTATTACTGCAATGGAAAAAGCAGCAGCCTTTGTTACCGACGAAGGAGGTATCCTTTGCCATGCTGCAATAGTTGCGAGAGAATTAAAAATCCCTTGCATCGTAGGCACAGAAATAGCCACAAAGGTATTTAAAGACGGCGACTTCGTTGAAGTGGATGCGGAAAAAGGAGTGGTGAGGAAGATTGATGCCTAAAAGAATTTTTAATCAGCAGTACACGCGACTTATTGAGGATATTGGTTCTTTTCTTGAACAGGCAAGAGGAAAAGTACTTGTTGCGGTGAATACTATTTTAGTAGAGACCTATTGGAAAATAGGAAGACAAATAATTGAATATGAACAGAAAGGAAAAGGAAGAGCAGCATATGGAAGTAAACTGCTGGAATTACTTTCAAAAGATTTACGTTTAAAATATGGAGAGAGAGGATTCAGCGAAAGAAATGTAAGAAAATACCGACAATTTTACCTTACCTATCAAAAACTGCCGACACTGTCGGCCAAATTAAGCTGGAGTCACTACGTAGAACTCTTAGATGTTGAAGAAAACCTTGCGAGAAGCTTCTATGAACAGCAATGCGTAAAAGAAAGTTGGTCCGTAAGAGAACTAAAAAGGCAAAAAAATTCTCTTCTTTTTGAACGAATTGCTTTAAGCAAAGACAAAGAAGGAGTAATTAAACTTTCAAAAAAAGGCCAACTTGTAGAAAAGCCAGCAGATGCGATTAAAGAACCTTATATTTTAGAATTTCTTGGTTTGGAAGAATCCTTAAAATATTCTGAAAATGAAGTTGAAAGCCTTATTATTTCTAAGTTAAAAGACTTTATTCTAGAACTTGGCCGTGATTTCCTTTTTGTTGATCGTCAAAAAAGAATTACTATTGGTAACAGACATTATCGCATTGACCTTATTTTTTACCATCGCATCCTCAAGTGTTTTGTACTTGTTGACGTAAAAATTGGCGAGCTGAGTCATGCAGATACCGGACAGATGGATTTCTACCTCAATTATTATAAACAAGAAGAAAAAAGAGCAGGAGAAAACGATCCTATCGGCTTAATTCTCTGCGCCTCAAAAAATAAGGAGTTTGCCAAGTACGTGCTGGCCGATAGGAAAAATATGTTTGCCTCGGAGTATAAAGTAAAATTGCCAAGCGAAACACTTCTAAAGCAACAGCTCAAAAAACTCTTAACCTAAAACATTTCACATGAACCTTCCCACAGAACCAGAATGTATGGACTACTTTGAACAGTACGTCGTTCCAAAAAATATTTTTCATCATTGTCTTAAGGTCCGTGAAGTTTCGTTTTTTCTTGCACAGCAATTACTTCAAAAGAAAGTTCAAGTTAACGTGCATTTTGTTAATTGTCTAGCATTGTTTCATGATATGTTCAAAGTAGTTACACTTAAAGAGTTAGCTCCTAACAAATTTCATAAGTATCAGTTTACTGAAAAAGAAAAAGAAATGTGGAAAAAACTTCGTGAGCAGTATCCCAATCTGTACGAAGGTGATGTCGCAAATCTTATTTTGAAAGATAAATATCCTGAACTTGCTTTTAGTTTAACCCGTGTGAGTAATCCGCACGCAGAAAATCTTTCCTGGGAAGAAAGTATTGTCCATTATGCTGACTGGCGCGTATTTCAAGAGAAGATAGTTCCACTTCAGGAAAGACTTGTCTACCTTCGCGAGAGATATCCTCGCAGTGATGATGCATGGATGAAATATGCACAAAAGATTAAAGAACAGGAAGAGAAAATTTTTTCTCGCTTAAGTCTCACTCCAGAGGAATTAGCAGAAAAAATAAAAAAATAAGTAAAAAACAAATTAAAAAAGACTAACTTTACAAACACAAAACCATGGCCGAGAAAGATTACTACAAAACTTTGGGCGTACAGAAAAATGCTACCAAAGAGGAAATTAAAAAAGCCTACAAGAAACTTGCTTTACAGTATCATCCTGACCGCGCTCAGGAAGAGAAGAAGAAAGAATATGAAGAAAAATTTAAAGAAATAAATGAAGCTGCTGCTGTTTTAAGCGATGATAAAAAACGCCAGCAGTATGACCAATACGGTAGTTCAGCTTTTCAGCAAGGAGGAGCAGGAGGATTTGAGGGATTTGATTTTTCTGACGTAATGTCACAGTTTCGCTCTGGATCATTTGGTAATTTTGATGATGTCTTTGAGCAGCTTTTTAGCGGCGGCGGGGGAAGAAGATCAGGAAAAGCGAGAAGGGGGTCGGATTTATTATATGAAACTGAAATCTCGCTGGAGGAGGCGTATTTAGGAACAAAAAAAACTTTGCACATAAATAAACTTGAGCAATGTGCAGATTGTAAAGGCAGAGGAGCGCATACTTTTGAGCACTGTTCTCATTGCCATGGATCAGGTTATGTGAAACATACACAAAGAACTCCGTTTGGTATTTTTCAGCAGACTGGCCCATGCGGTTCATGTGGGGGGAAGGGCGAATTGCCGCAGAATTCCTGTACTACTTGCGACGGCGAGGGAGTTGTGCGAAAGAAAAAAGAAATTGAAGTAAAGATTCCAGCGGGAGTACAACAAGATATGCGTTTACGTATTATTCATGAAGGTGAAGTGGGAGCTCAGGGCGGACCATCAGGAGATTTATACGTGCAGATAGCTCTGAAAAAACATGAAGTTTTCCGAAGGGAAGATGATGATGTGCATCTTACTGTTCCTATCTCTTTTACTCAGGCAGTTTTAGGTGATGAGATTGACGTGCCGACTCTTGATGGAAAAGCCAGCATGAAGATCCCTGCAGGAACTTCTTCTGAAACTATCTTTAGAATGCGGGAAAAGGGATTTCCTGACGTGCATGGCGGTGAACGAGGAGATCAACTAGTTACGGTACGGATTGAAGTGCCAAAAAAACTGAGTAAGAAACAATTGGAATTGTTGAAACAAATTGACGAAGAAAAACCTAGCAAAGGATTTTTGAAAAAAGTATTTGGATGAAACTAAATATTTTTCTACATCAGTAATCTTTATAAATAAACCCCGTTTCATTGAATAAAAAAGAAATACCTTGATTAAAATCCAGTTTCATTTAACGTATTTCTTATCTGAATCTTTGTTCATGCAAGATTCAGAAACCGCAAGAACTACACCCTTCTGCTCAGCAGCAAGGTTATGTATTGGAGAAAACTAACGGGTCAGTATTCAGTGTTAGTTTTTATGTAGGAGGTTATCATGGAAAAACAAGACATACAAAAAGCCATCGCAGAACTAAAGAAACAGCCAAAGAAGAAATTTACTCAATCTTATGATTTCGTTATTAATCTTAAGAATTTCTCTACAAAAACTACGCCTATTGATTTCTTTGTAGCTCTTCCTCACACCAAAGGAAAAGCAGTTAGAGTTGCTGTCTTTGCAGATCAGCAGTTGGCAGAGAGTGCGCAAAAAAATTGTGATGTAGTCATCAAAGAAGGAGATTTCCCTTCCTATGCAGATAAAAAGAAAGTAAGAAAACTTTCTGAAGATTGTGATTATTTTATTGCTCAAGTAAATCTTATGCCAAAGATAGCAAGTACATTTGGGAAGGTCTTGGGTACAAAAGGAAAAATGCCCAATCCTAAGCTTGGTTGTGTTGTTCCTGCTACTGCTAACTTAGAACCGTTGGTAAAAAAATTACGTTCTACTGTTCGTTTAGCTACCAAGAAAGGTACAAATTTGCAATGCTTAATTGGAAAAGAAGATCAGCCTGAAGAACAAGTTATAGAAAATATTTTAGCCGTATATCATGCTGCATTAAAACAACTTCCTCAAGAATTGCAGAACATCAAAAATTGTGCTCTCAAATTAAGTATGAGCAAGCCGGTGAAAATATAAAATGGTCAACGCAAAAAAACAACAACTTGTAAAAAGTCTGGCAAAAGAAGTACAAGAGTATAGCGTTATTGGCGTTGTTAATTTAGAAAATCTTCCTGCACAGCAATTACAGAAAATGCGAGGGCAGTTACGAAAGAAAGGAGTCCAGCTTCGTGTTGCTAGAAAACGTTTGCTTCATCGGGCATTAGATGGTGCTCAAAAAGAAAAAATAAATGATTTGCAAAAACATATGAATGGTGTTCCTGCCTTTTTGTTAAGTAATGAAAATCCTTTCACTCTTTATGCCACTCTGCAAAAAAGTAAGTCTGAAGCTGCAGCAAAACCAGGACAGATTGCGCCTAAAGATCTTATGGTAAAAGCAGGCCCTACTAATTTCGCTCCAGGACCAATTATTTCAGAACTTGCTGCTGTCGGTATTAAAACAAAAGTTGAGCAAGGAAAACTATCGGTTATATCTGATACTACTTTGGTAAAAATGGGAGAAGTCATCTCTCAGAAAGTTTCTGAAACTCTCAAACGTCTTGATATCAAGCCAATGGAGATAGGTTTAAATGTTGTGGCGGTATGGGAAAAAGGAACTATCTTTACTGCAGCACAATTACACATTGATGAAGCAGAATTTGCGCGAAATATTACTACTGCTGCGCAATGGGCATTTAATCTTGAAATGGAAACAGGATACATTTCAGAAGATACTGTTGTTCCATTAGTGCAGAAAGCTTTCCGGGAAGCAAAAGCAGTTGCGGTGGAAGGAAACCTTCTCGCTGAAGAAAATAGTGATTCAAAAAATTAAACCATAGAAATATAATAAAAAAACAATCATAAAAACTAAAAAAAAACAAAAAAACAAAAAAATAAAAAGATAAAAAGATAAAAAGATAAAAATCTTGAATAAGAAACGGAGGCAAAAAAAATGGAATATATTTACGCAGCCATGTTGCTTCACAAAGCCGGTAAAGAAATTACCGAAAGTGGAGTAAAAAGTGTCTTAAACGCAGCAGGAGTTACTGTTGATGAAGCTAGGGTAAAAGCTTTAGTAGCTGCATTGCAAAGTGTAAATATCGCAGATGCAATACAAAAAGCAGCGGTTGCCGCACCTGTAGCAGCAGTTGCATCAGCAGGAGCAGCGCCAGCTGAAGAGAAGAAGAAAGAAGGAAAATCTAAAGACGAAGAAAAGAAATCTGAAGAAGCTGCCGCAGCAGGATTGGGCGCTCTGTTTGGATAGTCTTTTATTTTTTTCTTTTTTATTTCTTCTTTTTTCGTTAAGATAAATGTCAGAATAAAATTACACGGAGAATCACATGAATCAGCAACCAGTTTTAAGGCAGGAATTCGAAGAAAAGAAAAAACTGCATGCTGAACTTATTTCTCAACTTAGAAATTGTGATCAGGAAAAAGAGAAAATATTTCAACAACTAAAATCTTCTCGGCAAAAAGCACGTGAATTTCTTGATCAAGCGACGAAACTCAAGAAAGAAAGGGATTTTCTTGGAGAAGAGATAAAAAAACAAAAAGAAGAGCGGGGGAAATTTCATCAGCAAGTGCAGGAAAAATCTTCTCTCTTTCAAAGCATTAAAGACAAAGGAAAAGAAATTCTCGATACCATTCGGCAAACTCGTGTCCATCCTAAGAGATTGGAACAAGAAATCGCCCATTTAGAATCAAAATTAGAAACCGAAGTCATGCCTTTTGAACACGAAGAGCGGTTGAGAAAAAAATTAAAAGAAATGCGGCTGCAACATAAAGAAATAGCCCAGTTGGCTGTGGCAGAAAAAGAAAAAAATACTGTTGCTGCTGATCTTGCAGGAAAAAAGCGGGAAGCACAGCAGGCGCATCATCAAGTCCAGCAGAAAGCACAGGAAGCGCAGCAAAAACATGAGCAGTTGATGAAAATATATGATGAGCTCAGACAGATGCGCAAAACTACGCGTTCTCTGGAAGATCAACATCAGCAATATCGCGTACAAATCACTGACATAAAGAAAAAGTTAGATGAACTCTCCCCTAGGCTGAGACAGCTGTATCATCTTCTTGGAGAAGAGCAGAAAGAAAGAGTAGAAGAGCAGAAAAAACGGACTGAAGAACAGAAAAAAAGATTCAAGTCATTCGCTCAGCAAAAAAGTGCTGAAGTACAGGAGAAGCTGAAGCAAAGAAAGAAATTAAGTACGGAAGATATTTTGGCATTTCAAGCAAGTGAAGAGTGAAGATAAACATGGAAATTAAAGTATTCAAAACTGCGGAAGAAGCAAAGAAAAAATTAGAGCATTATGAATTAGATAATCGGGAAGCTTTTGACGGATTTGTAAAATCACGTGGAAAAAGCTGTTCTGAACTATTGAATGGGCAAACTTATT
This sequence comes from Candidatus Woesearchaeota archaeon, assembly GCA_016185685.1. Taxonomy (GTDB): domain Archaea; phylum Nanobdellota; class Nanobdellia; order Woesearchaeales; family GW2011-AR9; genus JACPNC01. The sequence goes on from JACPNC010000102.1 coordinate 8,199, forward strand.
TCTTTGTTGCAGAATTATCTGCTTTTGTTGAAGATGGACCAGAGAAATTTTATTTTGAGACTGTAGCATTTCCGTTTCTTGAGGATGTCGGGTTTTATGATGATATTAAGTCTTTGGCACAGGGAGTAAAAGAGGCAATAAGATATCAGACTCCTAAAAATATAGAAACTGTTTTGTATACGGTTAAAAATCATGATGAGCCAGAAGGATTTAATGTAAAGGTTGATGGAATCACTAAATATATCAAGAATTTATCACAAGATGGTCTTAATGATGAAGAGAAAGAAGAATTATATAGAGATTTAGATGAAGCATGTAAAGAAAATTTGGATGGTCTCCTACAAGAATGTCGTAATCTACATGAGATAACTAAAGTAAGAGGATTAACTGAGCAAGAAAGAGACGAATTTGTGAAATTATACTTCAGAGAATAAACTTCTCCTTACTCCATCCTTCCCAACACATCCGATTTAGAAACAATCCCTTGCAGTTCTCCCTTCTCTGCAACTAAAACAACGGGGAAATTTTTTAGTAATTCTAACAGCATTCGTTGCCCCGTATTAGGCGAAACAATGGGTGGTGCTTCTTCCATTACTTGCTCTGCTTTAAGAAAACTTATTTTTTCCTGATGTTCTGCAAGATGTTGTAAAATGCCTGCTTCAGTCAGCAAGCCGCATACTTTTCCCTGAGAAAGCACCGGCATCTGTGAAATACCTTTTTCCTTGATAATTTTAATTACCTGCTTCAGCGTATCCTTACTGTCTGCAGTAAACAATTTTTTCTGCATTAACTCTTTTGCTTTCACTTCTTTTTTTTCCTGCATACTTTCTAAAGCTTCAAAAATCCTTTGCGCATTACTAAAGCTTGGCTCAGCCGTATTCGCTTCAATCTTAGCGATTAAACTTTGAGAAACTCCGGAGTGATTTGCTAGCTGTTTCTGTGTCAGATGACATTTCCGGCGCAATTTTTTTATTTCTTCTAAAGTATGGGGGATCATTATTTTATCCCAGCAGAGTGCTGTTAATAAATCTTCTGCAAAAATATTCTTTCTGTAATATTCTTTTAAGAATATTCTTTTCAAGACCGTTTATATAGAGGTTGAGAGAAAAACAAGACATGGTCACACGACCAGAAAGAAAAAAAATTTTAAAAAATTTTATAAAAAATAAAAAAGGTGAACCACATGAGCTATGAAAAGAATGAACACGGGAATTTTTTGTTTACGAGTGAGAGCGTAACTGCTGGTCATCCGGATAAGATTGCGGATCAAATTTCAGATGCTGTTCTTGACGCTATTTACAAAGAAGATCCGCAAGCGAGAGTTGCAGTTGAATGTTTAACGAAAACCGGTTTTGTAGTAGTTGCAGGGGAAGTAACCACGAATACCTACGTTGATGTACAAAAAATAGCCAGAGAAACAATTTTAGACATAGGGTATGACAAGCCCGAATATGGTTTTGACGGATCTACTTGTGGGGTTTTAGTTGCCATTTCTGGTCAATCTTCAGATATCGCTCAAGGAGTAAATGAAGGGGAAGGATTGCACCAGGAACAAGGTGCGGGGGATCAAGGATTGATGTTTGGTTTCGCAACTAACGAAACTCCAGAGTTTATGCCTCTGCCGATTATTCTTGCACACCGATTAACACAGCGTCTTGCTTCTGCCAGAAAACGAGGAGAACTGTGGTATTTACGTCCTGATGGAAAATCACAAGTGACAGTAGAATATGAAAATGACAAACCTAAACGGGTGGATACTGTTGTTGTTTCTACACAGCATCATCCTGATGTAGATTTAGAAACTATCCGTAGAGACGTCATCGAAAAAATTGTCAAACCTATTTGTCATGAATGGGTTGACGCTAATACCAAATATTTCATTAATCCTACTGGCAGATTTGTCATTGGCGGCCCTGTTGGTGATGCGGGAGTAACAGGAAGAAAAATTATCGCTGATACCTACGGCGGCTGGGGACGGCACGGCGGAGGAGCATTCTCTGGAAAAGATCCCACTAAAGTTGACCGTTCTGCAGCATATTATGCCCGTTATGTTGCAAAGAATATTGTTGCAGCTGATTTGGCAGAAAAATGCGAAATCCAAGTTGCCTATGCAATTGGTGTTGCCCAACCTGTAAGTATTTTAGTAAATACTTTTGGCACTGCAAAAATTTCGGAAGAGCGCATAGTTGCTTTGGTAAGAAAACATTTTGATTTCCGTCCAAAAGCAATTATTGACCACTTAAAATTACGTCGGCCGATTTACCGAAAAACTGCTGCCTATGGTCATTTTGGTAGAAACGATCCTGACTTTACCTGGGAGAAGACGGATAAAGCGGAACTGTTACAGCAGGAAGTTGGGAATGTCGTATCTGTTAATGCAGGTGCTACATTTGTTGCGAGTGGTTCTCATTTTTCTAAAAATTAATTATTTTTTTTATTTTTTTTTCCTGCTGCAA
>JACPNC010000101.1 GCA_016185685.1 Candidatus Woesearchaeota archaeon
CATTAGAAAATCCTCCTTTGTCTAATAAAACCAGAGGAGTTTCCCCGGACTGGTTTTTAATAAGAATGAAAGTTTTCTCCCATTCTGATTTTGTGGTGGTGGTGTAGTGCTGATGCAAAGCAATACTATTGATAAGAAAAATGCACAAGACTATGGCTACTGCAATTTTTCTCCAGCGCATGGTGGTAATTTTATACGCTAAATATAGGTAAAGCAGAGGCGCAAGAAAGAGCAAATGGCGGATAATAAAATAGGAATGGGTAAGGGGAGAGTGAAGAAGAGGAATTCCCAGTATAGAAAGCGGAGAAAAGGTAAGGTAGAGATAGCTACTTATGAAAAGAAATACTCCGCAGACGAAAAAAATATCTGACAAAAATATTTGCTGTATCTTTTTCTGGAGATATTTCCATTGTGTGAACAGAAGTAGAACCACGAGTACTATTCCAAAAGGAATAGCGTAAAAAAATAAACCAAATTGCGCTAAGAAAGCGGGTAAATGTTTAGAAATTAGTGTTTGCGTTAATCCTGAATTTAATGTGGCGAATTGTGTTTTTAAGAGAGGGTACAAAGGAAAAGCAAAAATAAGAATGAAAAAATTGGTTTGTAGAAAAACAGAGAGATTTTTTTTTCTATACCACCAGATAAGAACCAAAATGCCCATCAATACGAAAGTGATATAGTTTACATACAATGAAAGAATCATTATTCCCGCATATTTTACATATTTTTCTCTGGTTTCTGACTCTAGAAGGCCAAGGAATTGTTGTGTTGCCAATAAAGAAAAGAGGGTAAACAGGCTATACATTCGTGCTTCCTGTGCAAAGAGAATTTGCAGCATGGAGGTTGCCATAAAAGCACTTGTCAGCAAAGCAATAGGGAGCGCGAAAAGTTTTTTTGTGATGATAAAAAGTAGAACAACGCTCAAGACTCCGAAAAGTACAGAGGGAAAGCGTACTGAAAACTCTGAATCTCCGAAGAGTTGCATCCAATAGTGAAGGAAGATGTAATATCCTGGCGGTGCGGCTTCAGTCTGAGATACATCAACGATTATTTCTTTGAGAGAAGCATCGCCTGCATGATGGACAGAAAATGCTTCATCGGTCCACAGATTTTCGGTATCTATCCCGTATAATCGTAGTCCTGCTCCGATAATAAGGATAAAGATAATCAGAAAAAAAGTTTTGGACTGTTGCATGAATTTCTCCTGCTGAAGTAATTTTTATAAATCTTATGCAAAATCATCAAAAGTTTTTTTTTTACTATCTTTTAGTTAATACACACATTTATATACCTAACTATGGTTCTAGAACTATGTTCGTATTTCTCTCTTTGATTTTTGAGAGGATATGTAAAATTTAAGAGGGGGCATAGTTATGCTTCAATTATGTATAATAGAGTAGAAGGTGATGATGTATGAAAATATCAAAAATGTCGCAAGTATTATTTGTTTTTATTCTGTTCTTAACCGGAGTGTATCTTGTTTTTGGAACAGTTAAAGATTATGTTGAAGTTACTTCATTTAACTTATCTACGGGAACTGCTTCGCAAGGCGGCGGATTAGTATTTTCAGGTGATGGTATTACTGGAGAGGGGATAACTAATGGTACCTCTTTAATGGCGACTGGCGGGGGTGCTATCTCGGTTATGAATATTACTGCGAGAGGCGGATCCAATTTTATCAAATTTAATGTCAGCTTTCTTAGAAACGAAACGCATGGGAACTATGTAAATGTTACTTTTGAATTGCGTGATTTTGTTAATGGTATTTCACGTTTAAACCAAACTGTTAATAACCAGACTGTTAATCAATCTTCATTTAACCTTACTTTTAACTTTGTCAGTGGCACTGTCTTACTTGATGGTATTTATAACCTCAGTATTTATGTTTTTAATTACTCTTCTGATGTTCCTCAGAGTTTTGTGGCAGTAAATTATAGTCTTGGTTCGTTTATTGCTATTGACTCTGCCGCTCCTCCGGTAACTTTTGGGATGAACTTTTCCAATGGGACTAATTTCAGTGCTTCTACTTTTCCTGTTGCAGTAAAAATATTATTCACGGCAATCTCTAACGACACTACTACCCAAACCAAGAATGTTACTTTTCAATTGGATAATGGTAATGGCACGGTAACTAATCTTACTGGGATTAGAAATGCTTCTTTGTTTCAAGCTGAAACTACCAGTGCTTTGTCCGATGGAGTATTTACAGTTACTACCTATGCTACAGATCATGTTGCTCTTGTTAATGTGAGTATTGCTAATGTTACTTTCAGAATTGATAGGGCCGCTCCCCCGGTAACTTTTGGCATGAACTTTACCAATGGGACTAACTTTAGCGCTTCTACTTTCCCCGCTGGAGTAAAAATATTATTTACTTTGTATTCAAACGATACGGTCACCCGTACTACGTCGGTGAATATTGGTCTCAATAATGCCAATGGTACACAGACGAACCTGACTGTTCTGCGTAATGCCTCCGTATTCCAAGCAGAGACTACCAATGCTTTACCTGATGGTGTGTATACTGTAACTGGCTATGCTAACGATACGGTGAATAACGAGAATGCAAGTATTGCTAATGTGACTTTCAGCGTTGATAGAGCCGCTCCCCCGGTAACTTTTGGCATGAACTTTACCAACAACAGCAACTTTAGCTCGTCTACTTTCACTTCTGCAGTGAAAATATTATTTACTTTGTATTCAAACGATAC
>JACPNC010000103.1 GCA_016185685.1 Candidatus Woesearchaeota archaeon
CTTTACTTTCTTACAAAAACCATTCTAGACTCATCTCACCCAACATTATCCCATTTCACTTAATCTTTGCTTAATCCACTAATCGTTCTAATCCTCTCTTTCGCAAAGCAATACCTTCCGTACTTTCCATCACATGAGGTGGCTGTAATAGATAAAGTCGCGTACGTTCATTAAAACCATACTGCATTAGTGTCTTAGCAAGGAAACTTACCTCTTCAACACTTGTAGCTACCCCTGCATTTCTTTTTGCATGCGGTTGATAATCTAAACCAATAAACCCTTCTCTTAAATCACCCACATTAAGCCAGCGAATACAGTTGCCATAGGACTTTTCTTTTTCATCCCAGAGCGCACCATCAAACTGATTTTGCATAGCTTCACCGTGATGCGCAGTAGTAGCAAGCATAATCATGGTTCGCCCAGTTTCTCTTTCAGTAACCCCTTTAGTAAACGGCAGACCGATATATTCATCGAATTTACGATCATTATGCGTTACCCGTAACAGAACTCTCCCTGCCTCAGTATTATAGCCAAACAGACCATTATTAAGAGTAGTTAGACGTTCAGTCCATTCTGTGTCAGAACTCGTAGATGCTTGTTTCTTTGCATCTGTTTTTCCCTGTCTTGTTTTTCCTTCCCGCGGCTGTACACTACCCACGTAAGCAACAATATCCCTTTCCTGTCTCTGTCGAGAAGTTCGCTGAACTGGTGCTGGTGCGCGGTAATCCCCTCCTCCCCATCCAACGCTTTTGAATACCATGTTTTACCTCCAACTTTTGTTATAAATGATTGATAACTATCCAATTGCTTGCCAAGTATTTGAAATAGAATGGACTAATTTCATGAAAAAAGATGAAAAAACATATTGAAAATACTCTTAATTTAGAAAATAGACCTAACACATTTTTAACAGTAACATTTATATATTACTTATAATTAGTCATAAATAGTTATAATTACCTATGGGAGAATTTACAACAATCCAAGTGAAGAGCGATGTGCTTGAACTGCTTCAGGAAGCAAAAGAATATCCGAGACAAACATATAATGAAATTCTGGAGCACATAACTAAAATATTTCTTGCGCTTAAAAAAAGAAACCAATACGATCGTTTTCTTCATACAATACAACAACAAAAGATGAAAGAACTGTGGAAAAATGAAGAAGATGAGGTATGGGAACGTGTATAAGCTGGGCGATGTTATTCTTGCAGAAGTCCAGTTTACTGACACTTTTGAAACTAAAAAAAGACCAGCAGTTGTTTTATTTGAAGAGTATGATAATATTATTGTTGCTGGAATTACAAGTAATCTTCAAATGAAAGGAATATTTCTCTCTAAAAAAGAAGGAGCAGTTAAAGATTCTGTTATAAAACTAAATTATATTTTTACCATTTCTGCAAAAATGATTCAAGCAAAACTGTTTGCCCTTACTTCTGAAAAAAAGAAGGTATTAGTTACAGAATTAATAAAGAAACTTGAAGCATAAAAAAAACATAAAATATTTTCATACGTCTACACTTTCCCCCGGCAATTTCGCTTTGACCAATATTCCTGCTTCAGAAATGACTTTATCAAACCGATTTAAAGAAGAGAGAGGATACTTCATAAATCCATCATGGATGGGGACTGCAACTTTTGGTTTAATCCGCTTGGTAAACGCCACTCTTTCAATTATTGCTACAAATCACTTTTAATGACTTAGGATCATAATGGTCTTGATGTTCATGCGTAACCAGAACAATATCCACATCAGAAAAATCTTCTGGCTTTGCCCATTTTTCACTAAACATCCATGTTCCCGGATCAATGAGGATTTTTACAGTATTACTATTTATCTTTTCTTCGATCAAAATACAGGAATGAAAAATTTTGGTGAGTTTCATTTTGTAAGTGTAATAAACTCTTCTTTAGTCATACCTACTTGACGGATGATGCTGAGAAGTGTACTTGGGAAAATTTCTTTACCGCTATGCAAAGGAACAGTAACATAGAGTCTTCTTTCAGGAGTTTTTTTGTACGGGGTAACATGTGAACCTCTTTGTCGTTTTATAACAAAACCTTGTTTCAGAAGAAGAGAAATTACCTCTTTTCCAGAGATAGTAGGAAGTTTCATAAGATAAGAGAAATCATACTGCTAAAGAGATTCCTAATGAACTAGAAAATGACTCAGGCATAAGTACTTCTTTCTTCAAATCTTTCTGTGTTAAGCCTACCCGCTCAAGAAGTTCATTTAAGTCTCCTTCAGCAATCATTGTTTCTACGTGAAGTTCTACTGCTTCTTGAAGATTTTGACGCGCTTCTTCTAAAGTATCCCCTTGGCTGGCTATATCAAGCTCAGGACACCACGAAGAATATCCGCCACGTTCTTTTTTTACAACTACAGCTAAAATAAGTTCTTTTTTCATAGTTTTTCTTAATCTAAAGAAACTATTTAAACATTTCGCACTAAATTTTTAAAAATCCATTTCATCTTACTTTGCTAGGATCCAAAGCAGTATGATATCCCGGATTACTTTTTGGACGATACTTGTTAGGGTATTGGATATCCGTTTTTACTGCATGAGATACTTTCTTGAAAAACTTGAATACTCCATAAGGGTCAGGAATATTACTTAACACATACGGTCGAGCTATGCGACCATGTTTTCCCTGACCAAAAGTTCCAGCAGTAGAAATAAGAATGCTTCCTGAATCTCTGCTGAAAAGCTTATCCAAAACCCCTACATTTACTTCTGCATTGGTTATTTGATCAAAATCAATAATTCTAAAGTCTCTTCCAATTAAACCTGTCTGAAAAAGTACTCTTTTATTGGTTATTGCATAATAGGTGTGTTTGTACACTAAAGCTTTGTAGATAGGAGCACCAAAAACAATAACAACACCAATCCAGAAATGAGGAAAGAGTAAAAATAACCAATTTCCTGATTTTAGTCCTTGAACTAACACGAACGCACCCGCAACAAGGAAAATAATTCCAAACAACGAAGCAGCAATACCACTAAAGAAAAATGGCCAAAAGTTAGGTTTACCTTCCCAAAAAACTTTCTCATGCTCATCTAGGACTTTATCTAATTCTCGCATTTTTAATCCACCTAGTATCCAGTAAAAAAATCTCAAAGGTATTTAAACCTTACCCTTTCACATTCCCAATCGGCTTCAACGCAACGACTTTCTTAGTAATCCCTGCAAGCGCAAGTGATTCTACTACTTCATTCACATCTTTATACGCTTGACCTGCTTCTTCTGCCAGACCAGCCATGGTTACTCCATGCACATAAATCCCTTTCTTTTCCATATCTTTCTGCAGTTGATCGCCACGTACCAAATTTTTTGCTCTTGCGCGAGACATGGTTCTTCCTGCTCCATGCGCAGTAGATGCAAATGTTTCATCTGCTCCATCCGTTCCCAGTAATAGCCACGAACCAGTTTCCATACTGCCGCCAAGAATTACCGGCTGTCCGATCTCACGATATTCTTCAGGCAAATCTTGTGCGCGTTTTGGTCCAAAAGCTCGGGTTGAACCTTTCCGATGCACAAGATATTCATGTTCTTTTCCATCCACAACATATTTCTCCAATTTTGCAATGTTGTGGGCAACATCATACACTAAATTCATTTCCATTTCCCTGGCGCTTTTTTTAAAAATATGTTCAAATGTTTTTCTGATTTGATGTGTTATAACTTGCCTATTTGCAAAAGCCATATTCGCAGCACAAGCCATAGCTTTCCAGTATTGCTGACCTTCAGGAGATTCAAATGGCGCGCAGGCCAATTCTTTGTCCAAAATTTCTATGTTATATTTTGGCATTACCTCAAGGAAAATTTTTAGATAATCTGTACCAACTTGATGCCCCATTCCCCGAGAGCCACAATGCACCATTATTACTATCTGCCCTGCCTGAGTAATACCCATTTTCTTAGCAGCTTCTTTATCAAAAATATGTTCCTCTTTGACTTCCTGAATTTCTAGATAATGATTTCCGGAACCAAGAGTACCCAACTGATCAAATCCACGTTGAATTGCTTTATCAGAAACAGCACTTGCATCTGCTTGTGCAATTTTTCCCTGATCTTCAATATGTTGAATATCCTCTGGCCACGCATAACCATTACGCACACACCATTGCGCACCATCTTTCATCACTTCTTTAAATTGATCTTTAGTCAAGCGAACAAATCCTCTACAGCCCACACCTGCAGGAACTGCTTTGTAAAGCGCATCGACTAATTCTTTGATGCGAGGCTTGACTTCTTTCACAGTAAGATTGGTGGTGATAAGGCGCATACCGCAGTTTTGGGACTGAAATGAGCAGGTACTCAATTCATATATCAAACCCGATACCACCTGGACTGATCACGCCACCTTTCTTGACATCAAATGCTGCAACACCACCGATGGGAAAGCCATCCAGAGCTGAACAAGAATTTTCTTACTCAGAATCCCCAATGCCCGTCCGGCATACAATAGGCATACTTGGTAATCCCAGGAAGTGTTGCTACATTTGATATTTGGTTAAAGACACCTGCATCCATGCCATCAATGAGTTCTTTCGTTGCAATAATCCTCGCAGGAACACGCATGCCTTTCTTGAAGCTGATGGGAAGTTCCCATACTACTTCAGAAATTTGCTTCAGTTCTTGCGGAGGACCTGCGGGTTGTTGATGATGTTCTTCTTCCATGAAGGTCTTCTTCCTTAATCTTTAGGCAGTAATATTGGGAACATGTACTTGATTTCCACGGCCCCAATAATTTTGATGCGATGCTATATCCTTTTAAAGCTTTCTGAAGATTTTTTAAATTGTATTCTTTTATGGACAATACTCTTAATTCATTTCTTGACTGACGAATTTTTCCTTTTTGCGTGAGAAAAGCTAACAACTCCTCTTTTGATGTTGGAATATTCCACAGATAAGATACATAAGAGTTGATTGCTTCCGTGAGTCTTTTTGCTTTATCTGGATGAAAGAAATTTATTTTTGATTGAAAAATCTTGATATTATTTAATCCACTAATAGTCAAACGATAAATATTTCTTCCCGGAATTTTTCTGATCTGAGAAGGAATCTTAAATTTTAAGAGCCCTTGTTGGATACTTATAATTCCTGACTGATTACAGCAATCTAAGCGTATAAGTCTACTCTTTCTTGGTTGGTTTTCAACCCAGCCTTCACAGTCAAAGAAAGCCCTAAGCCAGGCGGCGGTATTTTCTATTGAAAGTTTAGGGAATGACCATTCATAAGAATAATAGGAGTATTCTTTCGTTAGGAATTCATAAATCTCTTTATTTTGAATTATACTGCGGCCGTCTACAATATGAGGCTCAATATTGAAAACTACTTTAAATTTTTGTTGAAAATCTTTAAGTAAGACTGCATTGGTATTTCTTAATCCAATGTGATAATATTTATGCTTTTGAGTTTCTGGATTTTTAATAACGTACCCATCTCCACAGAGATATGCGTGGATTACCGCGAGATTTTTATTGAATTTCATTTCTAATCGCCTCTCTTTTTACCGTAAAATAACTTGAATATTTTTTAGATTCCAGGAAGTGTTGCTACGTTAGAAATTTGATTAAATACTCCTGCATCCATTCCATCTATAAGTTCTTTTGTAGCAATAATTCTGGCGGGAACGAGCATACCTTTCTTGAAACTCATCGGCAGTTCCCAAACTACTTCAGATATTTGTTTAAGTTCTGGCGGTGGACCTGGGGGTGGTTGCTGATAAGCAACTAGAGAATCCGCAGATTCGCGTGCTTGCTGATGATGTTCTTCTTGCATGAAAATGTTGTTCTTATTATTCTCTTTTAAAGCTTTCCTTAAATTTTTAAGATTTTTTAATTCAAAGTAGTTAAATCAAAGTAGTCCAATGTTTAAGAAAGTTAGGAACACACCTGAAGATTATTCTCTCTAAAGAAAAAATTTCTACAGGCAATAACCAAATCATCAAGAGAAGGTTTATTGGGAGGAAGAAGTATTTCTGTCGTAGATTCTCCTTCATATCCAAAATCTTTTGCAAAAATAAGGCTTATTTTTTCTTGCAGAGCAGATTCATCAATGCCTTTCTCTTTAAGAGGCAAAGTAAAGCTGCCACTCTCAGTATTAAAAAAATATTTCCCTTCTGCATCTATAAACAACTGCCCTGCAGCTTTTACAGGGTTTCCTTCTGCTAAATTAACATGCTTTACTCCCAATTCAAGAGCATTTTCAACTTTACCAAAAGAAATAATACCATCCTCAAGAATGACATAATTAAAATAATTTCCTTTAGGAAGTTGAGAGGGGCGAGTATTTCTAAAAAGTAAGTTTCTAGCTTCAGAAAAAATAAGGTCATCTTCAGAGGAATATATTATTCTTCTTACTTTTCCATCATTAAATTCTATGGCTTTTTGTCATAACTCTTGGGGATTTCGCTGGTATAAAGGAAAATCTTTTAAGAGCCCCATTATTTCATCTTTTTGATTCACCTCAGAAATTTCTTCTATTTCCTGTACTACAACTCTCTCTTTTCCAACTCCTACAACATCTTCCGCTGCTTTCGCTTCCGCTTTTCCCACACCCACTTTTTCCGGCAAAATAATCACTCGTTCAACAATCTTATCTCCTTCCTTCAGAGGTCCAGAATTTTCTTCAATCAATAACCTAAACCTATTCGGGGCTTTTACCCGTTTCCCACCCATTTTTTCAGCTTGTTTTAGTAAAGCCGGATTGGTAGTATCACCGACAATAGGAATACCTAAATCTAACTTTTTCAATTTGTCAAATGCTTTAATGGCATCCTTTCCCGCAGAAATACTTCCTATTTTTGAGGGTGTAACATCCACATGCAGTTGTAAGAATTCATCACCAAATTCTAATTGGTCATCAAAATTACTTGGTCTCCATACATTTTTCTTATACAATTTAATACTCACATCCCCTTCTGTAATCGTTACATATCTATTAGGTATTCCTGGGATAGTGATATCAACCGTGGAAAATTTCACACCGGGAACTTCTACATTTCGATGTTTGTTTAATTTAAACGGCCAGAGTTTTGCGAAAGTGGAAGGTTTTTCTACGGTCTCTTCAGCTATTTCAGAAATAACTTTCACTTCTTTACCTACTTCAGTAATCTCCGGTACTCTTGCAACTCTTTCAATTTCTGACGGAGTTTCATCCACTACTTTTACACATCCAAAACCACTTAATGCACAACCTACAGAAGGAACTACATCAGGGATAATTCCAATTTTCTTTTCTTCACCAACTTTTTTTACTCCAACATTCAAACCTGCTGCTTCTTTAAACACTTCTCTCATTTTGGCATTATATTCGACCACCTGCACTTGCTCTATGGGAACATCATGAGGAATGAGAACTTCAGGAGCAGTGATACTTTTAGGGAGTTTGTGGGGGTAACCTGCTGCTTTGACTTTATCTTCATCTAAAACATAAAGAGGCTCATCAAAAACATCAGCCATAACTCCTTTTCGGCGTCCAGGACTTTTTAGAACATAAAAATCACGAAACTCTTGCAACGA
>JACPNC010000099.1 GCA_016185685.1 Candidatus Woesearchaeota archaeon
CGAAAGCGAGAAGATGGTGGCACTTCATTGGCGGAGGGCTGGCATGCCTTTCGACTCGTGCAACCTCTTTTTCAATACTTTACGCAAAACAGTTTTGTTAATCCAAAGGTTGCATCTACCAATACGGTAAATCATTGTTCTTGTCTCAAATATTGGCAAAGCCAGCCCTCTGCTTCAAAAAGCTAAATAATTACGTTTATATAGGCGTTTATTTTCTTTAGCGCATTCATGGAAGAAACAAAAAAAATACTGCTAACGATGTTCTTAATAGTAACTATTTTGCTGGTTTCGTGTCAAAAAGAAGATAGAGTGATATTGCAAAAACAAACACCATCGCAACCTTCCGTTGCACCACTAATATCTCATCCAGAAAACCTTTCTGATCCCCCCGAACAAGTTGCCATTCCTTCTGAGCAAGTTTCAATTGAAAAATGTACTTTTACGGCAGATTGTCCAGCAGGAAAAGAATGTATTAATAGTTTTTGTATGACTTTAGAAGACATTTCTAATATACAAAATGCAATAGTTTCTTCTTCTTGCAAAAAAAGTTGTCAAGTACAAAAAATACACCTCAAAACCAGCGATGGTGAGGAATATACTTTAGCGCCAGGACAAGGAAGTTATAGTTACGCTGGAGCATTAGAATGGAAAATTCTTTCTCTTAGCTCTCATTGTCAAGAAATTAATGCTTTGATTCCTTTCAAATTTATTAGCAAAAATACTGGAAAAATTATTGGAGAAGAAATTGTAACAGTCGCAGTTGGGCAGAAAAGTAAAATAGTTACTCATCCTACTATTAAACGAGTTGCATTTACGGTAGAAGTGATAGATGTGGAAGAGAAATGTGTGTAAGAATAAAATAAGAGGGTGAATGGAACAATATTGGATGCCAAGAAAATTGGATTTTAAAAATCTTCGACACTGTTTAGATAACTATCAAACTAACTGGCTTTACATTCGGCTAAAAGGTTCTTCGGGTGGAACAGTTAAAATAAATCAAAGTCTTGAAAACAAGTGCCTTGATTTTCGCAAAAACAAATCCGGACTTTATCTGCTTGTAGATTCTGAAGAAGTATTTCATTTTCCGTTAGCAGGATATACTGATAAACATTCAAAAGGTTTTTCTCTGGCATATGAACGAATTCAACCTACTGAAGATGGTATCGGAAGAATGATAATGTTAGGCACGGGAATAGACCCTTATGATGCAAAACTTCCCGAGCCAAGAAGATCATTCTTAAGGCATGTTCTTGATGACCATTTACTTGAAATCTTTTTTAAAGGAAGAATTCCTGTTAAATTTCATTCTTGGTGGCAAGAACCGCATTGGAAATATTGGACAGTTGTATGACTATTTTCTTTGTGGCCACTCTAGATTTTACTATTTCACTACTTCATACACATCAGGATGTTTTTCTCTAAGGTAAGATAACAGAAAAATTTTCATGGCTTCTCTCACAGATTTTGGCTTGAGAGCACTAATTCCTTTTTCAAACTCTGTTTTTGTCAGACCATGAATATTCAGACTTAGCATTTCAACAATAAAATTTCCTTTAGCAACGGTAACTTTTAAGGAAAGATTAGCGGTGTTTAGCCGATAAACCCCATTAGGAACTTCTGAAAAGCTTCTGTCTTTCTTTTTCATCCAAATGCCTATTTCACTACTGGCTACTGCTTCAATTTCTGCAAATTCTTTGCTCAACAAACCTTTTCCGCCTAAAGGCACGATGACTTTGTTGTAAAGCTCCTGGAGCTTAAGAAAATCTTTTCCTGCCTCATCATGCTGTTCGCCAGTCCTATACTTATGAATAATACGAAATGCAAAAATTTTTGCCAGTTCAACTGACTCATCTAAAGCGTTAAGAACCCATTTTTCTCCCAGTTTTTGTCCTCCAAGAGGAACCATGACATTTTCTTGAAATTTCTTTAATGTTTGGACTACCTTTTCAGCTTCTTCAATCTGTTTCAACTGAACTGCTCCAACAATATCGTCTTTCAAACTCTCCATGTAAGGTAGAACGGAGTTAAATAGGGCGCGAATATCTTCTGATTTCCAATTCTCAACAGATTTTTTCTTTAATCTTTGGTCATAAGTCTTCATCATCAATCCAAACTTAGCTTGAGTTGCTGCAGATTCTGCTTGAGCATTTCTTGCACTTCCTAGGGCCAGAAATCCAGCTAACAAAGCCACAGCAACTTTTCTACGATGTATTTTTAAAAATGTAAAACCCCCATTTTGAGAGATTAGAAAGAGAGAAGATTATATTAACTTTTCTATGACACAGATTGCTTTTTGATAAGAATTATTTTTTCATTCTTTTACCTTCCCTTCCTTCGTATACTCTTCATGCACAGGATACTCGCCCTCTTCTTCAATCACCCAAATACCTAATTTCTTTTTCTTTTTTTTCTTCAATAATTCTTTGTCTGGATCCATTTTTCTTTAAATCCCCATAAAACAAATTCCAAATCACAAACAAAAAAAACTTCATCGTGTTTGGAATTTAAATTTTGGTGCTTGGAATTTACCTCTCTTTCTCTAACTCTTTAACCAGCAAGGAAACCACATCAACCCTATTGGTGGGATGTTCAATGCAATTGCTAGTTACAATCCTATTAACGCCTGCTGTTTTTAATTTCGGCAAAGCATTCTCTACAAACAAGCCGTGTACACCAATAGCAGTAACCGTTTTTGCCCCTAATCTGCGCACCAATTTTGCCGCTTCAGCAATAGTTTTTCCCGTAGAGATAATGTCATCAATAATAACTACGTCTTTTCCTTGCAAAGAAACGGCTTTAACTGTTTTTACCAGCTTCACGCTCACATGCCGAGAAGAATGTCGCGTTTTTTTAAGAATAGTGGATTCAAAACCAACTTCTTCTGCGATACGTGCCGCCCACTGTGAAGATTCCCAATCAGGTCCTAGAAGAACTGCTTTCTTCCAATGTTTTTTAACGTAGGCAGCAATAAGATGATTTGAAGTCAACTGTACTGCAGGAATGGTGAAAATATCTCGTAAATTTCTATAACGATGCGCATGCGGATCAATAGTGATGATTTTATCTACAGAATTATTCAGGAGTTTTGCCATGATTTTGCTGGATATTGCTTCACCGGGATGAAAACGCTTATCCTGCCGCATATATGCCAAATACGGAGCGATAAGAATCACTCTCTTTGCTCCCAAATCTTTTGCCGTCTCCGCTGCAAAAATAATGTCCAAAAGTGATTTTTGTGAATGAGGAAAGAGCGATTCTACAATGACAAGAGTTTTTCCTTTGAGAGTGATGTTGAATTTAAGATAGAGATCACCGTCAGGAAAAGCTGATATGGTTAGTGGGCTGTAAGTTGCTCTCAGCTTCTTAGCCAATTCCTGAGCAAGTTTTTCTGAATTTCCACAAGTGGTAACGAGCACCAAATTTTTCACCTCTTTTATGGTAAGAAGAACTTTATCCTTTATAAAATTACTGAGAAATGTTTAAATAAACGTCCCCATTCGCCCCAAACATGGCAAAAAAACTTGAGATTGATCCGGATAAACTACGTAAATTACAGGAATTAGAAAAAGAAGGCGTAAATGTATTTCCTTACACTTTTCCACAGACACATCATGCCACAGAGGTTAATGAAAAGTATGCGTCTCTCAATTCTGGAGATCATCTCAAAGAAACCGTCGCTGTTGCAGGGAGAATAATGCTCCGTAGAGTGATGGGTAAAGCAAGTTTTTTTCACATCCAAGATCAAAGCGGGAAAGTGCAGCTCTATCTACAAGTAGATGCGCTGGGACAGGAAACATACGATTTACTCACGAAAAAAACAGACACGGGAGATCTTATTGGCGCTCAAGGGACCATTTTTAAAACCAAGATGGGTGAAGTAACTGTTGCAGTGGAAAAAGCGGAGATTTTAGGAAAATCATTGATTGTTCTGCCGGAAAAATATCACGGCTTAAAAGACATTGAATTAAAATACAGACAACGATATGTAGATTTATTTGTAAATCCAGAAGTGCGAGAAGTTTTTTTAAAACGGGAAAAAATTATTCGCGTAGTACGAGATTATTTCTACGAACGTGGTTTTTTAGATGTAGATACGCCGGTCTTACAAACAGTATATGGAGGAGCAAATGCAAAACCATTTATCACCCATATCAATGCATGGGACATGAGAATGTATCTTTCTATTTCTCCAGAATTATTTCTCAAGCGTCTGCTCGTGGGAGGATTTGAGAGAGTGTTTACCATCTGCAAAAACTTCCGTAACGAAGATGTAGATCCCACTCACAATCCAGAGTTTACCATGATGGAAGCATACCAAGCGTATGTAGATTATAACGCCATGATGGAACACATGGAGCAAGTATATGAAAAAGCCTGTCTAGCAGTGAATGGAACTACAAAAATCAAACACAAATATCGCGGGGAAGAAGTTGAAATTGAATTTAAAGCTCCCTGGAGAAGACTAAGCATGATTGATGCAATCAAGCAGTATGCGGATATCGATGTTACTCACATGACTCTTGAGCATTTACGAGATTTGCTTAGAGATAAAAGAATCTCATATGAAAGAAAAGGAAAATTAACTTGGGGGCTGGGCGTACAGTGCTTATTTGAAGAACTTGTGGAAGATAAACTTATCCAACCCGTACACATTATTGATCATCCTAAAGAATCTACGCCTCTTTGTAAAGCGCATCGCAATGATTCCCGTTTGATTGAACGGTTTGAATCGTTTTGTTTAGGGATGGAAATTTCAAATGCGTATTCCGAATTAAATGATCCGATTCTACAAAGAAAGTTATTTGAGGAGCAAGCAAAACAATTACGCGCAGGAAATGAAGAAGCTCATCCGCATGATGATGATTTCCTCCATGCCATGGAATATGGTATGCCTCCTGCAGGTGGATTGGGCATGGGGATAGATCGCATGGTGGTTTTATTGACGGGACAGAATGCCATAAGAGATGTTATTTTATTTCCTACGGTGAAGCCAATTGAAGAGCATGATAGTGAGCAAGAAGAAAAAAAATAAGTAGTTAAGAAAGAAATGGAAAAAAACGTAATTAAATTGAAATAGATGAGGAAAAAATAATGCGGACGACAGGACTTTCAGATTAAATTTCAATGTTTGATTGAGATTTAATTTTCGAACCTGCGTAGGCACTAAGCCAACAGGTGTCATCTGTTCATCGCTTCGAGAGAAGCTCTTAACACCCTAAGCCTGTCCCGTTTGGCCGCTCCGGCACGTCCGCATGAATGTGAGTTGTAAATGTTTGAGTTGGTCGATAAGGACGTGGCGGTCCGAAGGATTCTCCGCAGAGGTTCCTTCGTATACCGGCACGTCCGCATGAATGTGAATGAATGAGGACGTTTGAAAGTAGGAACTTTCATCAACGCCCGCGTTTTAAATTCTCTTTTTTTAGGTTCTTTATTTATCTTTCTATTTTAATCGCTTTTTTTGTGTTTCACAAAGCTTAAAAATACCCATTCTTGCCACTAAAATATGAACTGGAAAATGAATGGGATATTTCTCTTGCTGATTGCTCTCATAGTCATAGGAGGATACTTTAGCAGAGACACACTCACTGGTTTAGTAACGGGGAATTCCTGTCTTTCTCTGGATGGTTTGGCACAAGACGATTGTTATCTGGAAGCCCGACAATGCAGCAAAATTTCAAACGTACAAGTTCGAGATTCCTGCGTGGTAGAACTTGCCAAAGCAAAGAATGATGTGAGTGTCTGTAAATTAGTTGTAAGTGAAAAAGCTCAAGGATTTTGCCAAGAACAGCTTGCCATAATGACCAATAACCATGATTTATGCAGTGAAATTGATGACACTTACTGGAAAGACAATTGCAATCATAATCTTGCAGTCAATCAAAATGAAGATGTTTATTGTTCACTTATTTCCGATAATGAACAGCGGGGAAAATGTTTCAAAACTATTGCTCTAGCTACAAACAATCCTTTGTTGTGCGAGTTCTTGCAAGGAAATGAGAAAGACGGTTGTTTCTATAAAATTGCTGTCGCTCTTCAAGATACGGAAGTTTGTAAAGAGATCTCACTTCCTTTTGTACGGGATGGATGCCGATCAAAAGTTGCCAAGGCGAGTAATACTGCAGAACTTTGTAAAACAGTCATCGCTTCTGAAATAAGGAAAAGCTGTGAAGAGTATTTTTTGGAACAGAAATAAAATAGTTGTAGTGTAAAAATTTTATGCGGTAAAATATTTACTGCATTACTTCTTATTTAATATGCATTATTCAGCAACACACATATTTATAATAGAATATTTTATCATTTAAAAAAAATACGTTTTAAAAAATTTTAAAAAGAGGTGTTGACGATGGAAAAAAGAAATTCATATTTTGTAACTTTACGTGGAGCGTTAATCTTGTGTTTAATGTTTTTAATTTTTGCAGTTTCAAGTTTTGCAGTTTCTGAAGATGACCTGTTGCTGCGATATCATTTTGATGCTTCGGGTGCAACCACAGAAGATAGCAGCGGAAATGTTCTTCATGGAAGTGTATCCGGTGCGACATTCTCTTCTTCAGGAAAAGTTAACGGAGCTTATTCTTTTGATGGAGTTGATGATGAAGTGATTGTTCCCGGGACTTGGGTTCCACAACAACAAGGAACGATTATGTTCTGGATAAAACCGATTCGGAGCGGAACAAAACAACGTGTGCTAGGATCTGATGATGCTTATGAAATATTTATCAGCCCCACAAATATATTGAGCAACCAAATGTATCGTAAAGAAATTGTTCTTAATCCTTCTTGGTCTTTGGGAATTAATAATTGGTATCATGTGGCTATGACTTGGGATAAGAATTCTGGAACTACAGGAATAATCAAAACGTACATTAATGGGGGATTTAATTTCTCTGCAACTGATCTGGATGGACTTCCCCCCAGCGAGGGCGGGGTTCTCCGTATAGGACATACTACTGGAACTGCAAGTACAGAGCATTTTGGAGGTTTGCTTGATGAATTGAAAATTTATAATCGTGTTTTAACTGACCAAGAAATTTCTGATGATTACAGCCCCCCTCTTCCGCCCCCTTTAGATTCTGATGTGGATGGTCTTTCTGATGGAAGTGATAACTGTCCTGCTGTTGCGAATGCGGATCAAACAGACACCGACTTAGATGGACAAGGCGATGCTTGTGATGCTGACGATGACAACGATGGGGTTTCTGATATTACCGACAACTGTCCTCTCGCCAGCAATTTTGTGCAGACCAACACCGACGGAGATGCAGAAGGAGATGCATGTGATAACGACGATGATAATGATGGAGTGGTAGACGTAAATGATTGTGCAGGAGGAAGCAAAGTATGCACTACTACGGAAATATGTTCTAGTAGCATCTGTGCAGCTGATACTGACGGCGATGGAATTGAAGATAGCCAAGATAATTGTCCGACAATCTCTAACTCTGCACAAACAGATGCGGATTCTGATGGTGTTGGAAATGCATGTGATTGCGGAGACAGTGTAGTTGTTGCAGGAGAACAATGTGATGCGGGAGTGAATAATGGAGTAAGTTGTATTGCAGCATATCAAAGCAGTTGTACTTATTGCACAACTTCTTGTCAACAACAAACAGTTCAAGGCGCTTACTGTGGGGACTTAGTTGTAAACGGAGCAGAAGAATGTGATGGAGGAACTACGTGTACTTCAGAGTGTAAAAAAGATACGGACAATGACGGGCTGATTGATACAGATGACAATTGTCCATCA
>JACPNC010000015.1 GCA_016185685.1 Candidatus Woesearchaeota archaeon
ACAATACTCTCCAAAAAGTTTTTTGCTTCAAGTAATTGATCGGAACCTGAAGGCAAGTTGCGCGTTTGAGAGTAATAAGTATATCGTTTTCTTTTATCTGCGCTTACCCGCAATAACAAAGGCAAGGTTTCCTCTGTATTCTTTTTGAGAATAGTAAAAGAAACAAATTCTTTTTTAGCATCATTCAACAAAGTGATTATTTTTTCACGAAGTTGCTTTTCGCCAACAAATTTTTCTAATACTATCAGGCAGTTAGTGTGAACTCCCGTATCCTCTTCACTGATTTTAAGATTAAAATATTTGGCAAAATACCATAAGGTAACATTGAGAACTGCATAATACCCTGCGATAACTGCATATTTGACATTTTTTATTTCCAAAAAAGTGATAGCGCTGGAGAAATCTAATTGATAATTAACCACATGAAATGAGACATATTTTTCTTTGTCAACATTTTCCAAAGTAATACCAAAAATAGGACAACACTCTTGTAAAACATTTCCATTAGTGTATTAGGAAGTATACTCCAGAGGGACTTTCCTGCGAACTAGAAGATAAATAACCACGCCCAAAATCATCCCATTCACTGCAATAAGAAACCACGCCCAGACAGGAATTCCTTGTTTTTCTAAAATACCCACACGATGTTCTAAAACTGCAAAACGCGATTCCAAAGAAGTTGCAGTTCCTGAACTTTCTGAAGATTCCTGAGCTGTTTCTTCCAGAATAAAATCTTCTTCAACTGCATCGCCGGTGCTTTCAGCAGAAACGTCTTCACCGGGACCTCCCGGCATACTGGGCGTTGGCGGAGGAGGAGGAGGAAGAGCAAAAATAGAATTGATAGAAGCAATAAGAAAAACAACTAGCAAAACACCAGTAAAAAATATTTGTAATAATTTCATTTTCTTCTTTCAACCTTTTTCAAGTAAATATACTTTCTGAGCTTATATTTCTTTCTATATAGAATACATGAATGAAACTTTCAACACACCCACAGCTCGCTAATCACCTCTCCCGCTTCTGTCTGCAAGGGAAATATACCAGAACTTTCCCGTTCTCCAAGACAGTTTCCCCGTTGGAAAGAAATAATTGTTGGGCATCTGCTAGGAAAAGTCTTACAATCTTCACTTTGCAACAACAAAGCATGAAATTCATACTGATACTGCCATTCTCCCAAGGTGCTCGCTAATAATTTTTCTGCAGTATCCTGAAAAAAATTACAGCTATGCACACTAGCACAATGATAATCAGAATAACCATCGACATTTTCTTCTTCCCCATACTCTTCAAAATAAACAGCGCAATCTTCAAGAATATCTTCACCTAAATGCGGTTGATCTTTCAACGTGACCGCACCGCCTGCACATCCTTCCTGCGGACTGACAGAGGATTTCATCAATGCGCCCATGGTACTTGTGGCTAAACCTTTTAACACCTCTACTTTTTTCCCTTCATCGTTCCTAAGAGCAAAAATAGCTAAAAATAACAAACCTAGAGTAATAAGTATAACTACAACCACTAATCCGATAATTTCCATCTGCGCTTTTTTACCATCTCCAGCGCATCTTTCAGAAATTGAAAATATTTTTCTCATGAATAAGCCACTACCTCCAGATACCCATA
Organism: Candidatus Woesearchaeota archaeon; assembly: GCA_016185685.1. Classification (GTDB taxonomy): domain Archaea; phylum Nanobdellota; class Nanobdellia; order Woesearchaeales; family GW2011-AR9; genus JACPNC01. Next base: position 1,624 of record JACPNC010000015.1, read on the forward strand.
CCCATATGCAGGAGTCGTCTCTCCCAAAGTATCATCACGAAGCGCAACAATAAAACGATTTGTTCTTGCGCTTTTGAATCCTAGTTTTGGCGGAGTATAAATTTCCCATTCTTGTTCTTCCGGATAAATCTGATAAAGAGTTACTTTAGCATAAGAAAAAATATCAAAATAATAATCAGTAAATTTCTCTTCTAACGTATTTTTCCAATCCTCCAAACCATTAACTTTCAACATATCTACACAATGCTCTTCTGCTTCTGCTTGGCTTTTACTGCATTGCAATTCAGGAAGGTACACGATACGCAGAGTTAACTCCCTTGCTCGTGCTTCTTGAAAAGCATCTTGTTGATGTTGAAAAGCCACACTTTTATACTTAGCGTAGAAAAGAATACCTAGACTTACAAGAATAAAAAAAATAAAGAGAATAGAGATAGTTTCCATCAGTTGTACTTCGCCTCGTTTTCTTCTGGAAAAATGAGAAAAAAGTTGCAAATTTTCCCGAACCATTCGTTCTTTTTTTTGTATCATGTTTTTTGTATCATTTGCCTCTTTGAATGATTGGTTATTTTGTATGAATTCTTTTTTTAAATCATTTGTTAATACAGCGGAATGCAATCCAACCCCATTTCTTTGTTTAAAATACGGAGTTCTCTTGCTACGGCAATAAGCTCTGTGCAAGATCCTGCGCTCCCACGTCTACATCCCTCGGCGCTTTCTTTTAAATGAGTTAAAGTATCTTCAATGTTTTTTCTTGCAGAATTACTAGTCAAAAAATTCATGCACGTGCCAGTAGATTCTCCTTCGCCAATATAATGCCATTCCAACCGCTCTTCTTTTTTCTGATAAAGAGGAACGAGCAATTCAAGCCGCCATAACGCTTTTTGCATATTACAACGATATTGCTCAGGAGTTCCTGCAAATATTGCTGCAAATACTGCAGGATCCTTCGCAGAAGAATCACCCATGCCATCAGAAAAATCATCTCCGTTGCCAAGCGAAAAAATTTCAACTTCACCCCGCTGCTGCCACATGGTTCCTTTTTTCTGATAATATACTGCTTTCTCTTCCAACAATTCCACTAAACTTACCTCTTCATCATCTAAAGAACGTAATTGTAAAGGAACACTCTGCAAATGGAGATCTGCAACGTCAGTAACAACGCGGACATGAAAATATTCTTCTGATGCAAGAGAAGCGTATGCATCCGGAGTTTGTAAACGAACTACATTTCCCACATCACGAAACTCTTCTTCAAAATCATCAAAAAGATCATTTGACGGATTGAGACTAAAGACCGCATATTTAATAGTTGGTGCGGTAACGTACAAAAAATCAATAACTTTAAATGGAAATGCATAGGGAAGACTCCAGGCAACTAATTGCGGACTTTTGATAACCTGTGGAGCAAACAAGGGATCTCGTGCATTTTGTGCTCGTGATGAACCATCAAGGATACCAAATTCACCGACTCCTTCAGTGCAGGAAAAGTACAAAGCAAGATCCGCTAATCCACTAGTATCAATTACATTCTTTGTTTTTTCAGAAACGCCTGCTCCTGCAAGAATACTTTCCATAATTCTTACTACCTCGGAAGTTAATTCTTTTTCAGCAACAGATTTTTGACGAACAACCATACCTGCAAAAAAAAGTAAGATGACTGCTCCTGCTAAAACTACATAGATCCAATGAAATGTAACTTGCACTTGAGCTTTTGATGACATGTATATCCTCTTAGATCTCCTTAGATCTCAGGAAGAGCTTCTGCTACTTCCACATGATTTCCTTTTCCTTCTAAACGCAGAGAAAATTCTCCCTGATGTATAGGAAAACAAAGAAATCCTCCCGGGAGTCTTTCTCCATCCTCGCTTGGAGAAATGCTCAATTTTGCTACTTTAATTTTCACGGGTGCGGAAGGAGTAAGAAAAACATTTTCCTCTCCGAGATCATGACATTTTCCACTTAAGCCAGAATCACTACAAGTTGCAGAACTGGTTTTCCATAACGTGCAAGCAATTGGATCTTTCTGACAAAGTTCATTAGATTCTTCTGCAAACTCACTCGCAGAATTAGCAGAATAATCTAAGTCAATAAAACAAATCTGTTCATATCCTGGAGGAAGATGAAATTGTTCTATGCGTACAGACCCATAATCACGAAAAATCCTTTGAAATGAACTTTCAAGTTCATTCTTAAATTGTACAAACTGAATATTTTCTCCGCTTTCCAAAAACCCCGCAATGGCTTTATAGCCAAAGAGCATAATCAGAGCAAAGGTAAGAATCATCACGATAAAAGTAAAAACTTGGCTAATGGCAAGACCTCGTTTAGAAAAGAAAAAAATACAAGAGTTTTCTTTTAACTTATTCTTTTTCATAGTTTAATGGGTTATTTTATTTTTTTTCTTTTTTTTCTTCTCTAGTTTTTCTCTAGTTTTTCTCTAGTTTTTTCCAGTTTTTCTTCAGTTTTTCTTCAGTTTCATTTCTGTTTTTTCTTCTTTGATAATTCGCGTAACTCAGAAAAAAGATCTTTGGATTTTTCTGGAGAATACGCCTTCCCGAGATCTTTACCAGATGATTTCTTCGCTAAATTTTCAAGTTGTGAAAAAGTACTCTTTTTCTCCTGCCGCAACCCCGAATCAGAGACAATTTTTTCCTTATTTTCCTTGCTCTCTTTATATTTCTGAGCAATGCGAGGAATGCTTTCAGAAGCTTGATCAAATGTACCAAAAAGTTCCTTGCGTTTTCTTACTTTTGACCTCGTTCCTCTTCCTTGCTGAGAAGAAATTTGTTTTTCTTCTTCAGGAGAAACATATTTCTTTAAAACGCTCTCTTCTGTTGAAACAGCTGCAGGCGCATTTCTGCGTGACTTCGGCAAGGAACGATAATAATAAACTAAGTACCCGGCGCCAGCAAAGACCATGAATACCCCTATAAAAAATAAAGACCAAGCCATTACTTTGCTTTTTTGCATGCCGGGAGGAAATGGTGATGGACCGGGGGGAGCGGGGTCTAACTTTTTATCATCTTTCTTTCGTTCTGTTGCATTCTTTGGAAAATCAGGGGAATCACTTGCCAAACAAGGATCACTTCTTGCAAGATATTCTTCATAATTAGATGCCCCATCATTATCATAATCTTCTGCACCATCACCAACACCATCCATATCAGAGTCTGGACTTTTTTCATTTAGAGGACATACTGAAGAAGCATACAATCTTTCCCAGTATCCAGGGAGACCATCTTCATCATCATCAACAAGTGTTTCATTATCAGGTACTTCACCATCAGTACATCCTTTAGAATTCACGACTCTTCCAGCTTGACTCTCGGAACAAGCATCACAAGAATCAGCAACTTTATCTCCATCTACATCTGCAAACGTGAATAGCAGAACCATTTGCTTCTTTCCGCAGATAACTTTTGCCCGCCATATCTCAACGGCACAGGCATGGGCGTAGTGGTTACGTTCCCCTGAGTAAAATTACATCCCTGCGGTTCTTCAGTAGTAACGTAGGTAAAATTTGTAAATCCAGTTACGTCTTCAACATGAAATTCAATTTGAGTTGCTGAACATGTTGCATTCAAAAAAGTAGTGACTGTAGGAGGCGAAATGTCACTCAAACAAATAGAATTATTTGCAGAAACTACTTGTACCCCGTTGCTCTCTTTAGGAAGCCCTTTATTTCTCGCCAAATCAATCCCTTGAATTTCCGTAGTGTAGAAATTCCCTTCTTGCAATGTTGCAGTAGAAATATGCAACGGTTGATCGTAAGGAACACTATCGTTCTTTTCGCCCGGCACAAGTATTTTTCCAATGAATGTACTTTGATTTCCCCGATCAAAGAGATTATAAAAATATCGTGCAATTGTATTCTCTGTAGAATAAATAAATACCTCGATAAACTCCGCGCCGCAAGTAAGAGTTCCGTCAGTGATATTGGTAATTTCTGGTCCGGTGTAATCTAACGTAAACTTAATAACATCTTCTACTACGTGCCCTCCAACAAGAACACATTTCACCGGGATGACATACTCCCCCTCACCTAGTCCCGCAAGTAAAGCAGTATGAGTTGTACCCCCAGTTTCTGTAAATGAAGTATACGTCTCATTCAAACGATATTTACAGTCTGCGCTCTTTGAAGTCTGCATGGAAATCGGAACATTTGGACCTTCCACAAAACCATCTGGCAATAAAGAATTTGCAATAATAAAACCTTGATTTGCATAATCAACAAAAAAAGTAATCTGCGCAAGTTCAGAAAGAATTCCTGCTCCACTACTGCATTGAGTGTTAAGAACATAATTTTTCTGTCCCGTAGTACTTGCAAAAGTGTTCAAAGAAAAAATATCTTCATGACTGCGATGCAAAATATTTTCAGCAAATCCAGGAAAAGCAAATTCCATAGAAACAAATTCAGAACTTCCCGTTCCTTCAGAATTGTCACTATATTTACATAATGTTTTCCTATCAGTAACATCAAAAATATGCGTCTTTGTTCCTTCGTAAATTGTTGCAGGTTCAGCGTAAGACTGCAAGATAGTGGGCGTGAAAGGATCATATTCTAAAATAAATTTCTGTTCTGGACTAATGTCACCAGTAATAGCCCGACAACGTACAAACACCATTTTTTCCCCACCATCATGAGGATATTCCTGAAACACTGCAGAAGGAAAATTTTCTATACGATACTTCCCTTGAGTATTGGGAAGAAGAATCTGGAACGGGGGAACATCATCATAAGGAAAGTTTGGCGTAAATGCAAATCTGCACTCTTCGGTTTGAACTTTAGTGGAAAACTGCCAGGAGAAAACAGGATCTTTGCTAACACCATAAATCTCATCTTGATACGTGTGCGGTTCCGGAGATTCTAAAGTAATCCCGTATCCCACGATATTTATGTTTCCACAATTCGCGGAGAACACCTTATTTCCTGCCAAATCAGTAGAGTAGTAGCAAATACGAGTAGATTCAGTGAACTTCAAAGAAACAGCAGGATCATTATTGTACTTTTGATACGCCGTTCCAGGAAGGGGCGGACAAGACAGTTCATCACCCGCACAATACATCACCTCAGCGCAAGGAATACCTTCTTCAACACATTCTAAAATAACTTCCGCTGAAGCAATGAAAGAATCTTCCCAAACTCTTTGCAGAGGAATGACTTCCCGCGTACCTTCTCGCAGAGTTATTTTTGTTTTTGGCGGAGAAGTATCTACAGTGAAATGGAAGTAATCTTCAAAATTTGCAATATCTGCAAAAGCATCACACACGACTTTATACTCTGCTGCATATTCCTTCGGTAAAAATCCAGGCAGGGGAGAAGTTTGGTGTTTTTTAGGATTTGCATCGACCCATTGAAATGGAGCAATTAATTCATTCGTAGCAGATTTCCGTAAAGTACATTCTGCTTCAACCGTGGTGTCGATAGCAAATGTCAATGTAGTCTTACTCTCAAATTCTTCAGGAGAAATAATATTAATTTTTTCTTCTAAATCAAAAGTGTAAGGTATTATCTTTGAATTTATATTTCCTGAAACATCAGTGCAAGTAATATTCACATCGACGGCCACGACATTGACCATTTCCGTAAATTCCACTTTTTGTGGCTCTTCTTTTGTCTTCGTAATTGGGCCTTGAAGAGGAACTTCTGAAGCTTTTTCAAACAATGTAAAACTACAACTCATCAGTTCGCTGGGTTCTTCCAGCCAGATGGTCAACCAAGTAGTATCTTCTTTTGTTACAATACTCCGATTAACCAAAAATGTCGGCTTAACATTATCTACAAAAATAAATGATTCCTTAACTGATTCCCTGTTTCGGTATTGATCCTGAGAGTAATACCTAATCTTGTAAAGCTCACCATCTACGGCTTTGGTAATTTTAGATAACGGACTTACTACCACTTCTGCTTTTTTCTTTCGTGCAGGATAAGTTATGGGGTCCTTGAAATCTTCAGAGGTACAAGTTACCGGGACATCAGTTCTTGCTGGAAGCACACAATAAGCAAAATATTTTAAATTACTTTGTTGATTTATAAAAACATTTTCTCCACTTTCTGAACCAGCAATAATTTTATTATGAAAAGAGTCATCCCCTTCAAATACAAGTTGAGGAAAAGCAAACGATACTGTCAGCAGAGAAGTAGCTTTGAAATTAAAAGCGAAGAGATCTTCCGAAAGAGATGTTTCTTCTGTAAGCGGCGTCG
>JACPNC010000098.1 GCA_016185685.1 Candidatus Woesearchaeota archaeon
ATCTTGCTATATAATAAGAAAATTTGTTAATCGATGAAGCAAAGCAATAATTTTATGCAAGCAATCTTTGTTCCTCGCTCATCTTTAGGCCATGACGACGATTTTGCTTCAAGAAGCTAAACAATTACAATCAAACAAAACGCATATAAACTTGTTTTTGTTTCTCTATGTATATGGTCAGCTTGCTAGACTCCTTACAGCCTATCTTCGGTTCAAAGACTAAAGCACAAGAGGTTGCTTTGTTATTACAAGATGCCAAGAAAGTAGTTCGGCAAGGGTTTTATGCCCATGAACTTTCTGCAGTAAAAAACTTTTGTTTGCAAAAAGAAATTTCTTGTGCCACATCAAAATTTAAAATAATTATTGATGATACAGATGATATCTACTCTAATCGCGGCTTGAAAATACCAGAAAAAGATTTACGTCAAGGAATGTTTTTTGTATATCTGTCTAAAAGTGAACGTCTTGCTTTACTTGCAGCATATTACGAACAGTTAGGAAATGATCGTGAATTAGGTTTACTTTTAGGTTATCCTCATTGTTGTGTGGAATTTTTTTGTAAGAATTTTAGCAATAGCCATACTAACTTGGAACAATTTCCCAGCAATCCTTACACTAATCTTTTTCAGCGCAAGAATGATGCAGTACTGATAAGTCATTTTCCCTGCGCTTCTAGTTGTGAGAAAAGTATCGCTTTGGCTAAGAATTATTTGCGGGTGCTGGAAGAGATAGATGAAGCAAGAGCGGAAGAGTTATTGAGACAGTTGAGAGTGAATAAGATTTTAAAGTAGATATTTATTAAAAGTGATTTTTATTTAAAACGACCTTGCACTTTTCTAAACAACTTCGGATTTTTCTCTACAAAACGATGAATCATGCGGTCAAACAAGAGAAATTGTCCTTTGCGGATATAAAAATAACCTAATATTGTAACTACCAAAGCGCCAAGTGCGTCTACAATAAGATCCCACATAGTATCTTGTAAACCTGAACGCTGCATATTAGTTCCAAAATTTGCATCCATAGCATATTCAAATATTTCCCATAGAGCACCAAAAGCAAGAGCAAAGGCAAAACCGAAAATTGCTACAAAGCCAGGTTTCATCTTTACGTGTGCACGTGGTTCTGCATTGAGAATATACATCAATAAAAATCCGCCCAGACCCAGCAAAAATCCAGAACTACTGTGTAAAAGCACGTCCCACCACCAAAATTTAGTGTAATAGAGGTGTACATTGCCTAAAAAAATAGTCATGAAGATAAATATAATCGCAAATAAATCAAACTCGACAGGAAGATATACTTTTGCGCTTTTACGGATAATTTTTGGGAGAAAAGTCATTACTATGATGCCAACAATAGCAATGGCATTTAACCAGCTTTTTTGGAATAAAGAAATGATAAAAGATACAAACAATATGGCTTGCAAAGTGTAGGAAACCACCAGCATATACTTATCTGCGTGATCTGCCTCTTTTTTGGTGATAAGGAAACTCATTCAGAAAGGATTGTTTTCGAGTTAATAAAGCTAACTCAATTTGAAAGTTGATATTATTTTGATAACTTTTAAAAATAATCCCTTAAATTACCTCTTACACACCCAATTATATTTTTATGATTAAAGGTGCATTTTTATGACTCAAGATAAAAATTTTCCCTACGTTGGAACTGGAAGACTTTTAGTGAGAAGAGAGCCCATCATACTAATAGAAACTAAAGGAAAGAGTTTCACTTCTATTGAAATTCCTGTTCCTGAATTGCTAAAAAAACCTTTAGTAACTGTTTCTAACGCAAGAAATATTACTCTTGTACCTTCAACTACTTCACTTTCTTTGTTATTGGAAGAAATAGACATCCATGAAGAAGCGATTACTTCTTACAAGCAGACCACTAGAGAATTAGACTTACTTTGGGATTTCCATCACTTATTTCAAAAGAAAATTAATTATTGGTCTTTTCGTGAAATGTTAAATAGTGGCAGAAGATCTGTTTTGTACTCTTCAAATTTTTCTCCTCTTGTTGATGAAACAGAACTCTATCGCATAAAAGGTGTAAGTCTACGTCCAAGAAATCCTCAAGTAAACGTATTTGAAGATGGTACCATTTCTATATACGGTGGGCAAAAACTTCGCAATGTTATTTATGAAAGAAGAATGAGCCGACGTTTTAACCGAGTGCTTTGTGAAGAGGGAATCACTCCAGTAATGGAATATTGCGGGATGTGGAAATATCCTGTGCTGGCAAAAGGTTATCGTCCTGCTGCAAGTATTTGGAAAGTGGAAGGAGATACCAGAATTGATGAATTTAGGACAGCAGTAGAACTTCGGCTGGAAAATCGTTTGAAAGAAGCAAAAGTTAAAAAATTATTAAACTCTTTTTATTATCAGACAGGATACATTGTTGGTCAATTGCTGGAGTTGATGCATCGCAGTGGACAGAGTTGGAGTTGCGATTCTGGAAGAACTAATGCGCATATGGGTAATGTGGTGATTTACCGTGTTGCTGAAGATACAGCTAAAATTGGATTAGTTGATTTTGATGCTTCCTGTGATCTGAAGGATTTTTCAAAAGCAAAGTTAAAAGAAGTGCAGAAAAAAGATCTTACAGATTTAGTCAATTATATTCATAATCCTGAACCGG
>JACPNC010000016.1 GCA_016185685.1 Candidatus Woesearchaeota archaeon
ACCGTACCTACCATGGAAATAACCATGTTTCCTGGATAATAGTATTTATCCATGAAATTCTTAATTTTTTCTTTATTTAAGTTAATAATGTGTTTTTTGTCTCCATAAGTGGGATACTTACAGGGATGGGTTTTAAATAGGCTTTTTTGAAGTAGAATCCATTGATAAAATCGCGGTTCATCGAGTACTAAGTCAATTTCTTTTAAAACTACATTTTTTTCTCTCTCAATATCTTCTGTTCGTAATAAGGAATTTTGGATAATATCTGCAAGAACCTCTAGAGCGATAGGGAAATGTTTCTTTAATACCTGTACATAGAAACAGGTGCGTTCATTTGTAGTGTATGCATTAAATTCTCCCCCTACTTTTTCTATTTCTCTTGATATAGCCCAGTTTGAAGGTCTTTTGATTGTTCCCTCAAATAATAAGTGTTCTAGGAAATGGGATATACCTCTTTCTTTTTCAGATTCATGGTTACTTCCTGTTTTTACCATAATTTCTATAACTACTGATAGGGTCTTTCTTTTTTCATAAATTACTGTAAGTCCATTAGGCAATACTATTTTTTGCATAAGAAAATGCTTTTTTTTAGATTTATAAGAGTTTCGAAATGTGGTCAGGAAGAGGGTTATAAAGAGATAGTTTTTTAAGAAACACCCTCTTTATAAAGAATGATGAAATTATCTATATTTCAAGAGTATCTTATAAAACAAGATATCAATCTTGCATTTTTTTTCCATCCTGATCCTTCTATTACTTATTTTACACAAAAAAATTTCTCGTATGCTATTTTTTTAATAACTCCTGCCAAAGCGACTCTTTATCTCACCAAACTTGATTCATTTCCCTCTTTATCTGGAATTACTTCTAAATTTCTTTCAAAAGACTGGGAAAAAGAAACATCTTCTAAAAAAATTAAAAAGATTGGGGTAAATAAATCATTACTTTCTATCTTTCAACAAGAAAAACTTCAAAAACAATTTCCACGTGCAATCTTTATTGACATTGGCGAAAAAGTAAATGAAATTCGTCAAAAAAAAACACTGGAAGAAATTAAAAAAATGTCTTTTGCTTGTAGTATCACTTCTGCGGCTTTTTCTGCACTCATTCAAGAACTTGGCAAGAAAAAACTTAAAACAGAATTAGATGTCGCTCTTTTTTTAGAGGCATACATACGTCAACAGGGGGCGGAATTGGCTTTTCCAACCATTGTAGCTTCAGGAAAAAATAGCGCAACGCCGCACCACATCACTTCTCTTGAAAAACTTACTAACGGATTTCTTCAACTTGATTTTGGAGCTAAATGGGAAAACTATAGTGCAGACATGTCTCGTGTTATTTATTTAGGAAATCCTTACAAAAAAGAAATGAAATATTATGATTTTCTCTTATGGGTGCAAGAGGCATGCATACAAAAAGTTAGAGAAGGAAAATCATTTGCAGAACTTCATCTCTTTGCGCAAAAGAAACTTGGAAAACTTTCCAAATTTTTTATTCACACTCTTGGTCATGGCATTGGTGTTGAAGTGCATGAACTTCCCCATTTTAAAGATCCAGAAGCTAAAGTAAATACTAGCGTACCGTTCACCATCGAACCAGGAATTTATTTTCCTGGAAAGTATGGATTGCGTATTGAGGACACTTTGTTATGGAACGGAAAAAAAGTTGAAATTCTAACGAAAGCAACTAAGAAATTAATTTCTGTTTCTATATAGTAAATGTGCTAAGTATCCGAATATTTTTATGACACATTTACTATTAGTAATTGTGAACAAATGTTCGGAAATATACCAAAATGCTATCATTTTGTATATATAAAATTTGCAATTAAATGTTCGATATCCAGCAAATTTTAATATATTTCACAATTTCTATATAATTTGTGAATTTTTTGGAAAATAACTTACCAATTGTTCTTGTTTTATGAGGGTGGTTCTATATTCCTGAAGTTGTGTGCCAAAATTTTTTCTTAATTCTTCCAGATGCGCATAGAGTTCTCCTCCATTTTTTACTTGCATCTCAAAATCCAAATCTCCTCTGCCTATGGCTTCTGTGATATGTATCACATTTTTATTAATTTTTAAATATTCAAAAATACGCGCTTTTAATGCTTGGTCTTGTTTTATTAATTGTATGAAAACACGATAATGCTGGTATCCTAAAATACTTGCATTGATATGTGGTCTAAAACCTACAATGATTCCTTCTTTTATCATTTTTTTCATACGATGTTTGACAGTATTCGGCGAAACGTTTGCTGCTTTAGATATATTTAACAAAGGAGTTCTTGCATCTTTTGTTAAGATCCCCATAATCCGCAGATCTACTTCATCTAACTGGGCTAATTCGCACTTTCCACCGATAGCGCGCATACTAAAGTCATTTGTATTATAAAGATAATTATTTATGAAATGACAAAACTGTGTAACGATAGTAACTAGTACTTTCTGGAAATATTCTCCATAACTTTTAGTCATGGAGTCATACGTTTCTTTAAATTCAAATACGTCTTTTGCCCATATTAAAATAGAAATGTTATACACTTCTTCTAATTGGACTACCCATCCTACTGCTGGCAGGCTTTTTAAGTACTTTAAAATCTCATCTTCTTTCTCTACATCTACATTTTGGAAACGAAAGAAAACGCGGTACATTACATATCCTAATTTTGATCCATTAATAATGGTGGAAAAATCCTGTATGACTCCTTGTTTTACAAGATTCTTAATTCGATAATTTACTACTTCTTTTGAAAGTTTTATTTTTTTGGCAATAGAAGATATTGACTGTCTTGCATCTTTATCTAAATAATAGAGAATTGCTCGATCTCTTGCATCTAAAGAAATATCGGCCATTTTTATCAGAAAGACTAATAATTATTTAAACGTTGTGCGATTTGATAAAATAAAAATATATGCTTTATATATACTATTGCAATTTTTTTAACATTTTAGGTTTTTTTTATCTCAAAATTTCTTTATCCAAAAACTCCTTCCGCATGAGGAATTCCTGCAACAAACAGCACTTTTTTTTTCTGAATACTTTCTGTGTTTATGCCTAAAGCAACGGCTTCTTTTCCAGTCAGATGGACATGTTGCGCCGTTTTTATAAGATTGACAACTTCTTCTTTACTTTTTTCTTCTCCTTGATAGAATTCTTTACTTACGTCTAACTGGAGTTTTCCCTCTTCAAATTTTTTTCCAAGAAGAACGGCATCAGTCACTACAAGTAGGAGTCCATGGGGTCCATTTTTTTTTGCGACGATGAATTTCACGTTTAATTTAGCTTTTATATGATGCTTTTTACTGTTTTTTTTCTTCCACAAGCCAGGCATTTTAAATGCGCAATTCCTTTCTCTGTTACTAATTGTGTATCTGGCTTACCGCATTCAGAACAAATAACAAATTCACTCACGTATTTCTTTATTTTTTTATTAATTGCAGAAGCAGCTACTTTTGTTCCAAGAATTGCTCTCTCTCCCGTATATTTTCCTGGAGTTGCAAGTTCACGCAGGAGGTATTTTAAAAGATGATCTTCATTCCTGCTCAAATCTTTCGCTATTTTTTTTAAGTTTACTAGGACGGTTTTATTTCCTTCAATATGGCCCATTATTTTCTCTAATACAAAGCGATCTCCAGCGGTTCCCTGCGTAGGTAACTCTTGCTGTGCTTTTTTTAGAAGTTCTTCGTAGCTGCGCATGGCATCTTTTGAAGGCGTGACGTTTATAAATCTTACCACAATGTTTATATATATCTGGAGAATAGAAATAAATTGGTTGGAGTGTCATAATAGTGTGAAATAGATAATATTAAAAACAAAAAAGCCAATATCATCGTGTTTGATGGCTTTCAAAAGAGGTGAATATTATGCCGGGATTGGAATTAGCTGAAGTTATTCTTGCAGTGATTGTTGGTACGTTGTTTGCTATCGTATATTCTTTACGGGTGCTCATTTTATTAGAGCGAAGGGTAGCATCCATGGATGCAAATCTTCAACGTATGACTGCACGGGTGTTGGCAGAGGAATCTGCTTTACGAAAAAGCTTAAGTAAAAGGAAGTAAGTTATCTTGCTTTTAAAAAATAGAAAATATTTGTTTTTGTTTTTTTAAAATTTAAATATTTTTTATTATTCTGTTTTGGATTTTTCCTGTTATTAATGTTATTTTATTTTTTCTTCTTCACTTTTGTCTTTTTAGCTTTTCCTTTTTTCTTTTCAGTTACTTCTTTTTTACTTTTACTTTCTGAAAGTTTTTGCGCTGCTGCTTTTTTTGCTGTTTTTCCTGCTTCACTTTCTTTTTCATGAGCTAATTCTCCTCGCAGGAGTTTAACTTCTTTTTCTAATGAAGCAATTTTTTCTTCCGTGGCATCTTGTGAAAGAAGTTCTCCACATTCAGGACAGCGAAATTCAAAATCTGTGGATTGGTCGAAGTTTAAGCGAATGCACTTCTTTTGGCAAGTAAAAAAGAGTTCTTTTTTTTCTTCTTCAAGACGGTGTTCTTGCCGTTCTAATTGTTCTCTTTTTTTCTTAAAGTAGCAATATTTTACGCTTTCAGGAACAAGCGTCCAATAATAGATATACCATCCTTTTTCTTTGTCTTTTTTTCGATTAAAACTTACCAAATTATTGTTATAAAGTACATAAAGCATTCTGCGAATGACTTTAATGTCTTTCTTAGTTTTTGTTGCTAGATGGAATTCAGAAATGTTATTTTGCCTTTGGAGTTCTCTGATGAGCGGCGTACCATCTTCTCCGATGATACTTACAAGAATTTCCTCTATCTTTTTGCTGGTGAGCCGCATAAAATGGTATGGAGAAAGAAAGGTTTTAAATGTTTCGGCACATTTTCTTTCCTGCGGTCAGAAAAGGTGATTGTGGAAGAAAATACTTATGAACACGAAAGCTAAAGGCACGAAGGGAGAGAGGGAGCTAGTTAAGGCTTTTAATGAGGCCGGATGGGCTTGTTTTCGTGCGGCTGGATCGGGGAGTTCTCCGTATCCTTCTCCAGATTTAATTGCCGCAAATGCCATTCGCAGGTTAGCGATTGAGTGTAAAGTTACGAAAGACAAAAAGAAATATTTTGAACACGGCGAGTTGGAACAATTACGGATATTTGCCCAAAAATTTGGCGCGGAGGGGTGGATCGGAGTGAAATTTTCCGGCGAGGAATGGTATTTTTTAATGCTGGAAGATTTAGAGCAAACGGGAAATTTATTTGCGGTTTCTGTGGAATTGGCGAAAAGAAGAGGGTTGAAGATTGATGAAGTGATGGGGAAAGAAGAGAAAAGCGATTCTGGGAACATTCCTTAAGTTGAAATAAATTTTAATAAATTTAAATAAAAATAAACTTATATTTTCACTTTCATAAAATCTTCTGCTACGATTGCATTATCAAAGTAAGTCCTTGCTTCGGTAATAATGTCTGCTGAACTTTTATATCTCTGGCTGAGATGAGTGATTACTAATTTCTTGGAGATATTTTCACTGGCAATCAACGCTGCTTGTTTTACCGTAAGGTGCATATATTTTTCTGTCTTCTCTTTAATTTCATCTAAATGAGTTCCTTCGGAAATAAGCAGATCTGCGTTTTCTGCCAACTTATTTGCTCCCTCGCAAGGTACGGTGTCGGCGATGTAACTTACTTTTTTTCCTGGTACAAGATAAGTAACCTCTTCCGCAGAAATTTTTTTTCCTTTTACAGTTATGTCTTTTCCTTGTTGCAATTCTCCCAGTGCGGGTCCTTCTGTGAGTCCCAATTTTTTTGCTTTAACGACATCAATTCTTAACCTGTCTTTTTCCTGAAAACTATATCCAAAACAAGGCACCGAATGTTGAAGCCGGTGTGCACTAAGAATGAACTCTTCTGTTTCTGCAATTATTCCTTCTTTTACTTCATGGATTTCGTGCGTGATAATATCTTTTGCTGCAAAAGATTGGAAAAGATGTTCCAAATATTTTTTTGTTCCAGGCGGCCCGTAGATGCGTAAAAGAATACTCTCTTTATCTGCTCCCATGGTACTCATCAGTCCGGGAATTCCAAACACATGGTCGCCATGCCAATGGCTGATAAGCAGGCGAGTTATTTTTGCAGGTTTTACTCCTGCTATTTTGATTTGTCTTTGTGTTCCTTCACCGCAATCCATCAGAATATTTTCTGCTTTATGTGTCAGTAAAATTCCGGAGTGATTTCTCTGTTTGGTTGGAACCATACTACTTGTTCCAAGAAAAAGCACTTCCATTACAACACCCCTTCTAACTCTCGTAAATCTTTTATTTTTCCAGGAAAATCTCTTTGGTCTTTTCTGTCTATTAACACTGCCTGCATTCCTAATTGTTTTGTCGGAATTATGTCACTCTGTATGCTGTCTCCCACCATGGTGCAATCTTCTGCTTCTACTCCTAGCTGGTCAAACACCTGATAAAAAAAATTTCTGTCTGTTTTTAAGTTTCCCAGTTGGTAAGAATAGAATGTTGCGGCAAAATAACTTTTCAATCCAAATTTTTCCAACACCTTTTCTACACCAATATTATCTGTATTGGATACTAGCGCCAGCACATAATTTTTTTGCAGTTCACGAAGAACTTCTTCAACTTCTTCATAGGGTTTTGCCAACATCCAGCTTTTGTTCCACATGCCTATTAGTGCATCTAACTGTTCTTCCGTAGGTTGTAAATTAAACTCTTTTGCAATTGCAAGAAACGCTTCTTTTAATGTAGGGAACGCATGAGTCATCATCACTCTTTCTGCACGCACCACATAATGGGAGAAAGGGATTTTTATACCTAGTATTTCTTTTACTTGTTTCAGTGGGCTGTGTACGCCCTGTTCAATTAATGTTCCCCAACAGTCAAAAAGGATAGTTTTACTCATTATAGGTTCTTTAGAGGGGGATTTTATAATCTTTATGGTAAGATTTTTAAAGAAATGCTTATTTTTAATTTTCATGTCTTTATCCGAACTCCTTATCGAATTTCCCCCTCCAGAAAATCTTTCTCTTACTTTACTGGAAAAACTTAAAACTATTTCTCCCTCTTTTTGGAATCCCAATTATCGTATAGATTCTTCTACTGCTTGGCAGCGGTATGTTCTTATTTTAGATGATGAAAGAAAAATTATTTTAGAACATAAAACCACTCTCGTTGAAAAGCTAGTTGGAACGTCGCAACAACGCCCTTCTCGTCTGTGTGGATTTAGTGACGGGGTCTCTCAGCGACCATTGCAATTGCAAGAATATTGGTTGCAGTTGAGAGAGAAAGGGAAAGTAGTTGCTTGTTATAAAGAAAAAGAAGTTGCTGATTTGTTTCAGGAAGTAGATCGCAACGTTCGTGCATATCATAAAAAATAAACTTAGCGCCAAACAGTGAAAAAGAGTAGCTTATCTTTTTATAGTACCTTCTTTTTCTGCTGTTACATGACCCCAGAACAGAAACTCACTCTTATCAAACGGAATACACAAGAAATTATCAGCGAAGAGGAACTTTCTACTCTTTTGCATGGAAAGAAGAAACCAGCAGTGTATCTTGGCACGGCGATCACGGGAAGGCCGCATATTGGATATTTTGTATGGGTATTGAAAATGGCTGATTTCCTTGCTGCAGCATGCCATGTTAAAGTTTTGCTAGCAGACGTACACGGTGCGTTAGATAATACTCCTTGGGATGTTTTAGAAAGAAGATACAATTATTATTCTGCAGTGATTCCTCTGCTTTTTACTGCAGTTGGAGCAGATATTAAGAATTTTGAATTAGTAAAAGGTTCTAGTTATCAACTTACTAAAAATTATCAGTTGGATCTCTTAAAATTAGCTACGCACACGAGTGTGCATGATGCGCTAAAAGCCGGTTCTGAAGTAGTTAAATACGGCGACAATCCAAAACTTGGCGGCCTGTTGTATCCCCTCATGCAAGCTCTTGACGAGGAATATCTCGGCGCAGATATGCAATATGGGGGCGTTGATCAAAGAAAAATTTTTATGTATGCTCGGGAAAATTTACCTAAACTTGGTTATAAGTCCCGAGTAGAAATTATGACTCCTCTCGTTCCAGGATTACAAGGGAAGAAAATGTCTGCATCAGATCCCAAATCAAAAATAGATTTGCTTGATGATGAAGAAACTGTTCTCAAAAAAGTTAAAGAGGCGCATGCAGAAGAAGGCGTAGTAGAAGGAAATGGTGTGCTTGCTTTTTTAAAGAATGTAGTGATGGTGCTCAAAGGAGATCGTAGTGAATCGTTTATAGTGGAAAGACCGGCAAAATTTGGGGGCAATTTAAGTTTTACTTCATATCAAGAAGTTGAGGATTTGTATGTGAAAAAGCAACTCCATCCTCTCGACCTTAAGCAGGCAGTGGCAAGAGAAATTAATGTTTTGCTGACTCCATTTAGAAAAGAGAAGAATCGCTTAGATACATTGGCGAAAGAAGCGTATGGGTTGTGAATTCAAAATATTTTTTCTACAAATCTTTAAATAGCTAGAGCATTTCTTTTTCTTATGGTGTTAGAAGCATTATTCAATCCGTTCATAGTTAAAAAGAGGCCATGGGAAATGTTCTTTGCTGGCTTTTTGTACTCTGTTGTCGGCTTATTTCTTAGTTATTTTGTCTTTAAAGAAATTGCGGGTATTTTAATGGTATTTCTCATTGTAATGGCATCTATTCCTATGCTGTACACCACGGTTAAAAATGAAGAGGAACTGAACATGAAGTATGACCGAGAATGGTTTCTACTGCGGGAACACACCAAAGTATTGATCTTTCTTATTTTTCTCTTCCTGGGCATTACTTTTGCTTTAGTTGCAGCGTATATTTTCCTTCCCCAATCAGTCACCAGCACTGTTTTTAATTTGCAAGAACAAGCGATACAGAACGTGAATAGTTACGTACAAAGTAATATTACTGGTGGCGTGACGCGTTTAACTCTTTTCACGCGCATTTTTATTAATAATCTCAAAGTGTTGTTCTTTTGTGTCATATTTTCCCTTTTGTACGGGACGGGGGCAATGTTTATTCTCACTTGGAACGCTTCTGTTATTGCAGCAGCGATGGGAAATTTGATTAAGTTGGAACTTGCCAAAGCGGCTTCACTCGCCGGCTGGTCTGGGGCAACAGCATACTTTGGCGCTGCAACTTTTAGTTTCTTTAGATACATGACCCATGGTTTCTTTGAAATCGCTGCGTACTTTATCGCCGGTTTGGCAGGAGGAATAATTTCTATTGCTTTAATTAAACATAACTTACAAAACGAGCGAGTATTTATTGATGCCTTGGATTTGATTTTAATTAGTTTAGGGATCTTGCTTCTGGGAAGCGTGGTAGAAGTGTACGTGACACCGATGTTGTTTTTGTAGAGAAGTAAGCTCTGTTTTTTTCAAGTATTTTTGTTTATGAATTCATGCAAACACAGTTAAGATAGAAATTTGTTTTTACTTTTTTCATTCTTTTTACAACACTTTCACTCTTCCCGGTAAAATCTGAAAAATCTCTCCGCATTCCATCATTTTATCTAAGAGAAACTCTGTATCCTGCAGAGGAGATTTTTCAATGATTTCTTGTATCGGTGCGCCATTTCCTGGGTCTAATTCTTTAATTAACGCCATAATTTTTTGTTGAGGAAGTTCTTCTACTAAATTCTTTCCTTCAGAAAAAATTTCTGCTTCTGCAACTAGCTCTTCTGATACCCTATTTACTTTGACTGGGCTATTTTCATTTTGTACCGCATTTAATTTTTGCATGGCAACTGGCATCTTGCCGCTCAAAAGATTTTCCACTTTACGTACTTTAAGCCAGGCAGGAGAGATTTTTTTCATAATTTCCGGCGAAAGATATTTCTCTTGATTGTATGCGCGTACTTTTCCTATAACTATGACTGAATCGCCGATCTTAAAATGTTCTAAATGGGGCTGGGATTCAAAAAATCTTGTTAGTAATGTTCCTGTACCATCGTCTATAAGGAAATTGCTCATATTTCCTAGAATTTCTTTTTGCAAAATTGTTGCCATGATATTTACTCGAGGGAATGTTCCCTGTTCATCTTGCACCCTATTACTTTGCAGGATTTCCTGGATGGCTACTTTTACTGCTACAGATCGTTGGAATGGTGCAGGTTCCATGGTAGTAATAATTAGGGGTTATGGGTTTTTTGTGAAGTTTTTGTTATGTTTGCAATCTATTTTTGACTTACAGTTTTTGTACAAATCCTCGCTTTGGTTCAAATATGTCCCCTGAGCGGCGGAGTTTTTCCAATACTTCTTCCACTTGTTCTTTGTTCAAATTTTTCTCATGTGCGACCTCTATAATGCTTTCCGTAGGAATCATTTTACTTTGTAGCTGTCCTTCCAAAGCATTAATAATTTCTTTTATGACACTTATACTCCCGCGCTGTGAGGCAGTCATGGTGCTTCCTAATCTATCAATGTCTATCTTTCCCGTTTCGTTATCTTTAGCAATTTGGTTCAGACAATAATCAATCAGTTCAATCGCTTTTTGTGCATCATCTCTGGTTACTATGTTTGAAAGGCGCACTTTTGCTGAAGCTTCTGAGAGACGAACTAACGCTTCTAGTTGTCGTGCGGTGATGGGCACACTTTTTATTCCTCCCTCTGCTGAAGCACCTGCGGCTCCATTGCGCATAGTGATGTAATAATCTTTGATTTCTTTCATTGCTTCGTCGGACATTCTTGGACTAATTTTGGTGCGGGCGAAGGAAATAAATTTTTTGAGGAGATCAGTGGGAATAGTGGATTTTAAAGACTCTGGGTCTTGGTGTAATTGGAGAATAAATGTTGCGGTCTGTTCATCTTTTTCTCTGTTAGGTAGGTCTTTAATAGGAAAAATCAAATCAAATCGGTTGATTAATGTAGGTGGGAGATCAATTTGGTTAGCAATCAAATCATAAGGATCAAACCTTCCGAATTTTGGGTTTGCTGCGGCTAATACTGTTGTTTCACATTTTAAGGTTGCTTGGATATTTGCTTTTGCAATAGACACTTGCTGTTGTTCCAATGCTTCGTGCAGGGCGGAACGATCTTCTTTACTCATCTTATCCATTTCATCGATAATTGCAAATCCTTTATTTGCCAATACCAGAGTTCCTGCTTCTAAGCTCCATCCTCCAAGAAATTCATCTTTGATTACTGAGGCAGTAAGTCCGGCCGCAGTTGCTCCTTTTCCGCTAGTGAATCTTGACTTTGGAGCTACTTTGGTAATACGTTTAAGCAATTGGGATTTTCCTGATCCTGGGTCTCCGATAAGAAGAACATGCATGTCTCCTCTTGTGACGACTCCGTCTGGCCGTTCTTTTTTACAGCCGCCTACTAATTGTAGTATCAGCGCTTCTTTTATTTTTTCGTGTCCATAAATTGAAGGGGCAATACTATGCGCTAACTGTGTAAGAGCATTTGGAGAAGATGCGAGTGTTTCTATTTGCTGTTTTTCTTGTTCAGTAATTTCCATATCAAATACGTCTTCCTGCATAGATTCAATGTAATTTGCTTCTACGATCAAATCATATTTTGTTGCTTGCCCTCCTGTACGAAGAGTGACGGGAACTTCCATCACTCTTCCCACTAAACGAATTCTACTCCCTGGGCTGCAGCGTTTTTCTGATAGCGGTGAAACCAGCTCGTCTTTAAGAAATACGTTTATCCTTTTTGGCTGTGCTGATTCGAGGCTATCTGGTGCTTCTTCCAATACCAGCCCTTGTCCATCGACAAGTTCTTTTGATACCTCTTTAAATTTTCCTTTTCTTCCACAGCCGCATCGGCTTGGCTCTTTATACTTTTTATCCAGCTGAAGAATGTGTAAAATATTTCCACAAGATGGACATTCAAACTTTGCCGCGGTGACGTGCGGTCTTACATCGGTTTTTTGTCGTACGATCCCTTCCACTACTAAGAGCTTGTTGAGGTGTTTACTGCGGATCTCACTAATCATGATTTTTTGAGAATCTGGAAGATTTCTGAGCCGCACAGTAAATTTGGTTATTTTTTGGGAGAAATCAAACTCTTTAATTGCTAACTCTGCTGCTTTCAGCAATTCCTCTGGCATTTCTAAAATTTCTTCACAGATTTCTGTGTTAAATTTTACCAATTCAGAGAAATCTAAGAGCAGAGAACGTTCGCCTTTACGCACTGCTTCTAGAAGCTGGGGGTAATAATTTTGTTCAATAAATTCTCTAAAAATTCTTACTTGTTCGTCAACGTCCATGGACTATATTCCCCCCAAATTTGCTACTTTTTTCTACTATAGTGGGAAATGCCGATTTTATAAAGAATATGATGCTTGAGAATATATGGCGAAGGCACTAAATTATCGTACTTTTTTCTGCCTGAGCTATATATGAAAGCGGAAATATGAGGTACGAATATTTAGTGCTTTCAGTATATGGTGTGGTTGTGAGTCTAAATTCTATTCTTTTTTACTCTTTTGCATCTAAAACTTTCTTTAAATTTTCAATTAATTTGTCAGTAGCATCATTCACTTCTTGTTCTGTCTTTGTTCCCGTGCAAACAATTTTTCCATTGCTAAAGAGTAAGAAAGTAGCATTTGTTCCTCGTAATTTATGCACTAATCCGGGAAACTGTTCTGGTTCATATTCAGTTTGTGGTAACCGTAATCCTAAGACGTTTAAATTAAGATCCATACCAATGCTTCCTGACGCAACAATATTTTGGACAGTTATTTTTGGAGTGATAGTTACGTGAATGTTCAGTTTTTTTAAGCTGCGAATAATACTTTGGATGCTTCTATCCACATCTGCCAAGGTCCTTGCTCCAGTACAGACAACTTTTCCACTGGAGAACACTAATGCCGAAGTTTTTGGATCTTTAATTCTTAGAACTAATCCTGGAAATTGCTCGGGGTTATATTCTGTATTGGGTAAAGTGGCAGCCATCTTCTCTAGTGGAATATCCTTCTCCAAACTAGTGGAAACAACAATATTTACTATTCGTACGTCCTTTTTTGCAGTTTTCTTTGTGGGTTTCTTTACCATATTTCCATTTAAAAGCAATGCGGAGTATTTAAATATTCCCTTTATAAACCTGCTCAGAAGCTTTAAATTGGTGTTTTACTTTTCTGGAGTGGTAAGGTTTTTAAATGGGGGATGAAGAGACTACTCTTAAAATGGAAGAAGACGTGATCTTGCTACGTTGTGGAGAACTTTTTTTGAAAGGAAAAAACCAGGGTTATTTTGAGCGATATTTACAGAGGAATGTCTTCCAACAGATTGGGTTGTCTGCAAAACAATTACGAGGAAGATTTCTCTTGCCTTATTTTCCTGAGCATTCCATCATTTCTCAAATTTTTGGTTTTACTTCTTATTCTCCTGCAGTATGTGTTGAGAAAAAAATAGAAGATATTACGGTCATGGCATTGCAACTGATGGATGGTTGTTTTGGTACTTTTAAAATTGAAACTAACCGTGCTGACAAGCAATTTCCACTCACTTCAGTGGAAATTAATATGTTGGTGGGGAAACAGCTTGAGGAACAAAAGAAATTAACTTACGCGCGTAATAATCCTCAGCATACCCTTAAAGTTGAAATCAATCAGGATGGCGCATACCTTTTTACTAAGACCTTCCCTTGCGGTGGTGGATTGCCGGTGGGAGTAGAGGGAAAAGTAATTTTACTGCTTGAGAATGAAGCAAGTATCTTGGCAGGGATATTGATAATGAAAAGAGGCTGTGCTATAATTCCGGTAAGTTTGAATGAGGAAGAGGATATTTCTTTACTGCAGAAATATAGTCCACTTCATTTGATTTTACGAAAAGTGTATTCCAAAGAAGACATTTTGGAAATCGCACAAAAAGAAAATGCGCTTGCTTTAGTTACTGGCGAAATTTTTGATTTGATTGAGAAGATTGATTTTTTAGGGTTAGAGAAGAAGGAGTTTCTTTTGCCGGTGTTTAAGCCGCTGGTTGGATATAGCGAAGAAAATGTAACAGAAGGATTAAAGAAATATGCAAGATAAATTTAAAAATATTTTTCTTACTTTTTATCTCTTTTTTTTCTTTTCAGTTTCCTACCCATTTACCATATATTGCTAAAGCCTCTTCTTCTGATTTTGCTTTAATTAATGCCCTTCCATCTTTAAATAAGAGAATATTTTTGAATGAAACTGTTTCGCCATAAGTGAGCACTTCTCCTGCTTTTTCCAAACGCATTTTTAACTCATCAAGGTTTTGTATTTTTCCTTGTACTTGATATCTTCCAGAGCCACAAAATCGGATTAATTCTGTTTCTTCTTTTTGCGTTAGATAAAGATATTCTCCTTGGCATGTTTTACAGTTTTTATTTTTATTTATTTTTATTCTTTTAAATTCTGAGTTCCAAATGTTTGTATAATGAAGTTCTGAACTCATATCTTTTTGCAGGAGGACTTTCAAAGCTAAAGTCACTTGCTGTTCAGCAATACTTGTGGTAATGGTGTTCAAAACTCCAACAGTGTTGCAGGTTTCTAAACTTGCTTCTTTAAGAAAACAACTCAAGCAAGGCCCTTCAGGAAGCACCAGGTACACATATCCAGATGTTTTTATTGCTGCGCCGTATATCAGTGGGATTTTATTTTTTTTACAAAAATCATTGAGGAGAAAACGGGTCTGGAGGTTGTCTGTGCAGTCAAGGACAATATCTGACTTTTCAAGCAAAGAAATATTTTTGCTGTTCAAGTGGATTGCCCGGCTTTCAATTTTTAGGGAGGTATTAATTTCTTTTAATTTTTCTTTTGCAATTTCCGCTTTAGATTTTTCTAAATCATTCTCTGTAAATAAGAGTTGCCGATGTAAATTGTTCTCTTCTACTACGTCGCGGTCAATCAATTGTAATGTGCCTATTCCTGATCTTGCTAATAATTCTGCTGCTGCTGTACCCAGCGCCCCTATTCCTACAATGGCAATTTTTTTTGTTGTAATATTTTTTGTCCTTTACTGCCAATCTCTTTTAACAGTTCCTGTCGCGAGTAACGATTATCTTTTTTATTTTGCAGCATCGAGTACCTCTTTAATCTTACATGCATTGCACATTTCATGATTTGCTGCTTCTCCGCAACTGTTGCAGACTTTTATTTTTTGATTATCTTCTTTTTCTTTATTTTCTTTTAATAATGGCATTAAAGCAAGAAAAGAGTTAATAATGCCTTGTTTTGTTCCCGGATATTTATGTTCAAAAGTATTGAGCATCTCTTGAATATCGTGCCGAAACCCTTCACGAGCATAAGGGCATTCTCCAAACTGAATTTGAAACTCTTTTAACAGCGCATATAAGCGAACTTCTTTTTCCGGACAAAAATACAATGGTTTTACTCGCTGAGCAAAAGTGTCTAATTCTTCTGTTCCTGAAACCGGTCCTAGTCGCCCTGCAAGTTTGGTATGTGCCTTAAAGATATTCATAATAGTTGCCTGCGCTTCATCATCGAGATTATGTCCCGTGACGACTTTTGTTGCTCCTTTTTGTTTTGCATATTTGTTGAGTAGATACCTTCTCCAGACTCCACAGACGTTACAAGGCTTTTTTTTAGTGTCTTTATTTACGAGGGGATATGCTTCATCTAATGGTTTGCCGAGTGCTTCTTGAAAAGAAACTATTGTTAATGGGACATTAAGCTTTTTGCAGAACTGTTTGAGATCAACAAGTGTTTTTTCTCGATATCCGTCAATGCCCTCATCAATAGCAAGGGCTTCTAAAGTAGCAGGAATTTTATAATTCTCAAGATATTTTTTTGTGAGGTAAAGGACTGTTTGTGAATCCTTTCCCCCTGAAGCGGCCACGCATAAGCGATCATTTCTTTCAATGAGTCGGTATTTGTTAATGGTTTTAAACACCCGTTCTTCGAAATAATGTAAGAAGTGTGATTTACAAAGAGCGCCGTGTTGTAAAATTATAACAGCTTTAGTTGGATTCTTTTGACAGAGGTGACAGTTCATCTTATCCCCTTATCCCCCTGAAATAACACTCAGTAGTTCTATCTGTTCTTTATCTTTGAGCTCTTCGTCTTCTGTAATTACTTCGTTGTTTCTGACAACAATAACTGTTTCCGGGTTAATCTTGAGCTGTTTAAGAAGTTCTTGTACTGTTGTTCCTGCGAATACTATCTTTTTGAGAGAGTTCTCCCTTTCGTTTTTTACTTGTAATTTCATGGTTCCTCCCCTTCGTCTGTTAATCAGGCAAAAGTTCGTAGTAGTTATTTTTGGGGTTATTTTTATAAAGGTTTGCTCTTTAAAACCAGAGATATGGACAATCTTATTTTACTGAAAAGAAATGCAGAAATAGAAAAACTCAGCAAAGAGTTAGGGTTTGAAAGAGTCATCACTCTAGAAGATGTCGTGCTGATTACTGAAGAAAATCATAAACTTCTCTTAAAAAAGATTCAACAGGCAAAACAACAAAAAAAAGTAGTGATTTGTAAACTTTCTTCTGAAGAAACACTTCGTTTTGTACTTGAGAAAACTCCTGCCGATATGGTGCTTGGCGTGGAAGCAATCCATCCTAAAGATAGTTTACACTATCTCCGTTCTGGAGTGGATCAAGTACTTTGCAAAATTGCACATGAGAAAGGAAAAACAATTGCGTTTTCTTTTGCAGATATTTTACGTGCTGTTGAAAGACCAAAAATGATGGCAAGAATGATGTTTACGATACGGCTCTGTCAGAAATACAACGTGAAAATGTTATTTGGCAATTTTTCTTCTACTTCCGAGGAGATGCGCTCTGCGCAGGATTTGTTTTCTTTCTGGAGAGTGCTGGGCGGGAGAAAGAAGGAAGAACTCTGCACAAAGGTTTATTAATTTTAAAACTTCATTTCCCCCTATGCAAAAAAGAGGAGTTATTTTTCCTAGTACTAAGGCTCAAATAACTATTTTTATGATTTTAGGCATCATAATACTTTTTGTCTTCCTTTTTTTAATCACTTTAAATGCGCGGGTTGCCACAAACTCTTTAGAGGAATCGCGGGAAGAAATTTTTTCTAAAGCTTTTCGCAAAGAAGCATTACGTATTTTTGTGGAAGATTGTTTGCGTGATGAATTGCGTTCAGCGTTACGGTTAATTGGCAAACAGGGCGGAAGAATTTGGGATGATCAGGAAGGTGGCACAGAACAATTTGCTTCTGGCGTAGGAGGAATTTTTGATGCGCATTCTGGAGATAGAGTTGCCTATGGATTAACGAGAAAAGAATATTTAACTGAAGAACCTCAACGAGGAAATCCTTATCCTTGCAATGAACCTGTCGGCGAGGCACCGGTATTTTGTAAATATTTTTATCCGATGCCCGAAGTACGTTTTGGTGTTCCTCAACCATGGGAAAGCAATATTGAAAAAGATCTTGAAAACTATCTGAAAATAAACGCGCAAAGTTGTATTGAAGGATATCTCCGCGAAAAAGTTCCCGGAGCAAAACTATCTCCTGAAGAATATACTTTAGATGTGGATTTACGAGATGATGGTATTGCAGTGCAGGCGTTTTATCCTCTACGCTTTGGGTTGGAAGGAAAAGATTATTTTACGCTTTCTACATTTGACTTTTTGTATCCTTCTAGTCTGAGAAGATTTTTACGGGCAGTGTATTTTCAGCCTTTGTACTGGGATTGGCAGTACGTAGATTTTGCGTATGAAGATGATGCAGAGCGTAATGGAATGTTGAAAGATGCTTCTTTCACTGCAAGTGGGATTACTAGGACTACGTTTAAGACTGATTATGATCGTTTGGGAATTATTCTGGAGCAAGAGCGGGTTCAACCCACTGGTGATACGTTATTTACTGCAACTGCGCCATTTCCTCATATTGTAGATACGCCGGGAGAATATGTTTTTAAGTTTGCGCGGCAGAATCGTCCTCCGGCGTTGGATTATGTGGGGAGAAATTCTTGTGCGGTGGGCGAGGAGCAATATGATTATTTGGTGGTAAAAGGCGCGAATGAGGGGTTGGGTGAGATTGATATTAAATTAAATGCCAAAGATCCAGATGAGGAAGAAGATGGTGTTTATGTCGGTGATGAAGAGGATTTGAAATACTTATTTTCTGGAGATGATATTTCTGAGTTTCAGAGTTATTTAGTAAAAGAAGATGGAAGTGCTGCTGGATCTCCTACTATTGAAGGTACGGAAGCAAGAGGACTGGTGATGAAAAAGCCAGTGGGCGGAGAAGATCCTATTCTGAGATTAGACAATCGGATTTACACTATTACAGCAAAAGTGCAAGATAAATGGGTAGAAAAACAAGAAGATTCTCAGGAAGTGAGGATATTAGTGGATAATGCTTTAGATCCTAGTCTCGCTGGATTAAGTATTGAATATCCTTGGGGTGCACCATTACTAGATGCTTCTGGAAAAATAATTATCTCTGAAGAAGACCCTTTTGTAATAAAAGTAAAACTCCCTGAAGAAACTGCTGCTATCAGCTCAGTGAAGAAAATTACTTTTACTGGCACTGGGACAAATTCATTTACAACAGAGTTTTCAGATGCAGGAGAAAGTTGTGTTGATTTTCCTAATGGGGGAAATGAGTGTGATTTAGTTTCTTCTTATACGGATATTCCTTTTGAAATTCCGACATCCTCTTCTGATTTCAATAAAATTAAAGCAAGTACTTCTGGGACTTTTACCGCAGATTTTTCAGTGAATTATTGTGATGCTGCTGCAGAAAATATTGCCACTGGTTCTCAGGTAATAGGGGCAGTGATTAATGTGTGTATTCCGTATATCAATTATAATAATCCATATCCTTATATTCCTGAAAAAAATTTCCACCAAAATATGTTTACTGGAGATGCGACTACTGGATATACTTTAGTTATGGATGGAGCTTTACCAAAATTAAATTTGGAAGTAACTTCTCCTTATCAAGCAACGCACTTCTCTGAATTTGCTTGTTGTAATAATGATGGAACTATTAAAACAACCTCCCCTCAAAATTGTCAAGGACCGCCGAATTGTTTAGATCTTCCCAATGGTTTCACCAGCGATCAAGAAGGATATCTTTTAGTAGAGCACATTGGCATATGCACTGCTGGAAATTTTTGTGATAATACTGTTCCTACTTTATTTGAAGATTTAATGATTTGCGGAGATCCGGATAAAAATATTGCTTGTTTAAGAAAATCAGGGGGTACTGGAATTGATCTTCAATGCGAAGGGCAGAATGCATGGGATTATCATGACAATATCTTTTGCGGGGGCATTGAAACAATGGGTTGTTCAAAAGAATGCGATGTCTCTTCTAGCAATAGAGTGTACATTAATATACCATTAAAAGATAATGACGGTAATTTCATTTCTATCGCTGATTATGTTAAAAGTAATAATGGGAACTTACCTTCTGGATTTGGAGCGAGATGCCAAGCCAATTGTCCTTCAAATGCTTGGTACAAAGATACTGACAGTGAAAACAGAAACGACGGAATTTTTAGTGAGGCTTGTCCATGAAACCATCCTTCTTTCTCCTCATCGCACTTATTCTCATTCCCTTAGCTTCTGCGGCCAACGGTTGTTTTCTTTACCCAGACAGTCCGTCGTTCTGCCAGGAAATCAGCAAAGAACAGGCACAAGAAGAATGTGATTTTTTCAATCGCTGTGAACTGAAAAAAGTTTTTTTTGAAAATCAATTTTGCAGTTATCAAAAGCAATGCCAGAAAATTCTCTGCAAATCTTCCTGCACATTGGAATTTCTTGGTCAATGTTCTGCGGGAGCAGCAACGGATGCGGAATGGTGTGTTCCTGGTTGTTGTCAGTTTGACTATTTTGAAAATAAATTCTGTTCATCTATGCCTAGCAAAAGCAGGTGCGTGCTTGAAGTGGAAAATCGTGATGTTGCAGATTATCGTTTCTCTTCTTCTCTCAGTACGAGTGCTTGTGAGCAAAGTTGTGCGAAAGGAAAACCTCTTTCCGTTGAAGAGGAAACAACGGAACTTTCTCAATCTGCTTCGCCGAGTTTACCTCCCTCTACGGAAAAACTTCCCTCGCCTGAGTCTCCGAAAAAAATACATTCCTCCTCCTCCTCTTCTTTTTCTCCTACACGTCAACAACCAACAAATTCTAAAACGTCTCTTATGATGTGGGTATTTTTTCCTGTAACTCTCTTGTTGGTTTTTATCTTTTTTCTTTTCTGGAAACATGCACATCGTAGGCAACAAACACTTGAATATGAAATTTCTGAATCTGAACTTTCTGGAAGAATGAAAATTCCTTGGTTTTTTCCATTTTCTTCCCATCCCTGGATAAAAGAAAGAATAGAGAAAGCCAAAAAAATCCGTCGTCATAAGCTTGAGCATCATCAACGGGATGAACTTTTAGTAGAGTCAGGATTATCTCCTGAAAAAGCAAAATCTGAGAAGCCTAAAGAGGAAACTTTTCGTAAATTGCAGAAATTAGCGAAAAAAGCAAAACCGGAAGGTAAATCACCTTTGCAGATGTTAGAAGAAATGGGGAAAAAATAGTAAAAGATTTTTTTAAACTCATTCTGGTTTCCATTTCTTTATTTTTGCGCTTACTTCTTCTTTAAGTTTGTTGATGTACAAGAAGAATTGTAGTTCTACCTCCTTCCAGTCACGGTATGTTACGGGTGTTCCATAATAATGTACCCCATTCCTTTTAGTTCTTACTTTTTCAAGAAAGTCCCAACTGAAATCTAGTTCTGGGTGTTTTTCACAAAGATACGCAAAGAGGCATTGATGATTTTCACTTTTTACCTGCTCAAATTGCAAGAACGCCTCTGTTAATCCATGCAATGCATCGTAACCGAGTTTAAAAACACTGCTCCATTGGATACTCTCCTGGGGAAGTGTTTTTTTAAGATGTTTTACTGTTTCCACATCTCCTTCTGCAATTGCCAATGTTGCAATAATTCTTTCTGTGTCCACTCCCTCTGTGGGAAAAAGTTTTCCTTCTTTTTTACATTTCAAAAAAGCTTCTTTTTCAGTAAGATATTCCGCCATGAAATTTCACCTCAACAAAATCAATATTACCTTTTATTATATTCCCTTTTATAATATTTTTGAGTAGTTTTTCACCTAATTTTTCAATTTCCTCACTTGTTTTACAGATAAATGGCTGGATATCTTTGTGGAGTGAAAGTTCATATTTTGCAATATGTAATCCTTCGGGGTCTCCATACAGAAATAGATCGATATCACTTTTTTTGTGCCAGTCAGAACGCGAAAAACTGCCAAAGATAATGGCTGTTTTTATTTTTTTAAGTGAAGCGAGATGGTTGAGTAATCCGCTTGCATAGAGTGCTTTATATGAAAAAAGTCTTTTTTTTTGCTGATATGCAGGAGAAGCGTGTTTTCCAACGTAATAAGGCATTTTTCCCTTTTCCTTAACTCTTTGAATAATCTTTTCTTCTGTGAGTTTTTTTAACCATGGGGCAGTCTTGCTTCTTGAAAGGTGAGTTTCTTTTAGAATCTCTTCAAAATGCCATTCTCTTGTAGGATAGTTAAAGAAAAGTTCCAGTATATTGTCTTCTTTACTCTTCATAATAGTTCCTATCATGGGAACTAATATAAAAAGCTTTCTTTTCGCTATCTTTATAAAGATGAGGGTATTAATTCTCATCGAGTATACATGAAGCAAAAAAGAGGACTATTTGTTGTACTTTTAGGTGTATTTCTATTACTATTTTCTTTCGCCTTTTGGGCTCAAGAAAACAGTGTCGCTAAAAATAGTGTTCTTGCAGGAAATTTGGTTACTGGAGAAGTGGTTGCGGGAAATGCGGCAGGAGATGCTACTGTCAATTGTGGAACTGTCAGGGGGTGCGAATTAACTACACAAGCAGATTGTGACGCGCAAGGAGGAACAGTTATTGCACCTGAAGATGATGAAATATTCTGTAGTCCAATTTGTTGTCAAATTTTTCCAACAAATTTCTGTGAATATGGGGTTAGGGGAATCGAATGTCAAAAATTAGCGGAACGTGATTTGGGAAGAGCAGTGGTTTTGGGAGAGGATGCTGATTATTTTTTTACTGATGTTCATACGCAACCCAACCCTCAGCAATATTGCCTTCAACAAATTTGTGTAGTTGGTGAAGTTGAAAAATCACAACTGATTGTTATTGTGAAAAACCAAGAAAACATTGCTCTCCCAGAAGCTGACGTAGTTCTTTTGCAAGGCGAGGCATCAATTGGGAATGGAATAAGTGATTCAGAAGGAAAAGTAATTCTTTCCCGGAGTCGGTACGATTGAAGGAACAGTGTATTGCTCTGATGGAGAAACTTCAACGCCTTCAGTCGGCGCAACTGTTAGTTGGAGAAAAGGAAAAGAGCAAGGTGTGCTTACTTCTACCGGTGGAACCCTATCAGATGGAATGTATCGTTCTTCTGTAAACTTTCTAGGTGGACTTGAAGAAGGCACGTACACTCTTTTTGCTGAAGATCGTGAGTGTGGTTCTGCACAACAAATAGTTACTTTATCTGGAGGAGAAAATCTTGTAGGGATAGATTTTTTTCTTCGTCCTCAAGCATTTCAAGGAGTAAAAGGAAAAGTAACTCTGTCCGGTGTTGATATCCCTGGAGCTCAGTTGTACGTTGATGATCGATTTGTGCGTAGGACGGAACTAGATGGTACGTATCGCATCATTCTTCCTGCTGATGGACAGCCGCACACTATTTATGCTACTTATGCAGATTATTATCAATCTACAACAACCAGTTTCTTACTTAATACTGCACATACGGAAGAAACAGCTGATTTAGTTTTGACAAGAATTGCGGGAGAATGTTCACCCGATAATTTATTGGAAGTGAGAAGTTTCACTGCATCGGCTGTTCCAGGCGAGGAAGAAGTTTTTTTGACTTGGGCACCGCCCAATTGTCCGGGTGAAATTGAAAGTTACCATATTATTAAAACAGAACAAGGGAGTACTGATCAACAAACAATTGATTCTATTTTTCCAGCAACTTCTTTCACTGATACGGAAGTCAGTTTTGGAAAGACGTACACTTATACCATTTATGTGATGTATCATTTTGGTACTTCTCTGGATATCCTTTCTTCTCCTGGTTTTGATGACACTGTTACTCTGGGATTTGAAGAATGTTTTGGACGAAGCGCATTCTGTCCTGTTGATGGTTCTGATGCTGTTTCTTTTTGTACTGCGGATGGACGCATTGAAGGATCTGCGCCGGTTTCTTGTCCAACTGATTTGGTTTGTGGTCCTGTCGCGGGCGGTGAGGCGGGATGTAGGGTAGTAGATGAATGTTCCAAGAATTCTGAAGGAACAGTTTTTGGCGATCCTTTTGGTTTGTTTTACGATCGCGCAACTTGTTACGGTAATTTTCTTGATGGGACAAAACCAGACCGTTTTTGTACGTACGATATTAAGAACAATAACAATGATGGAGATACTTCTGCTTCTTTTTCTGATCCTCGCGTTTCTACCATCGTCAACAGCTGTCTTTCTTGTACAAAAATCAGCAGTTGTTTTGATTATCAAAGCAAAGACGCTTGTGAAGTGAATAGCTGTCGAGTGGAAGAGTGCAAATGGATTGATGCGGCGCAGAATAAAGCTAGAGCTGCAGAATCTTCCGCAGAAGATTCTGCAGATGGAAACGTAGGAAAGGAATCTCAAGAGATTGTTGATTATAGTTCGTTAGGAGATATTGCAACACAATTAGGGTTTGCACAATCTGTTACTTCAGAAACGGGCGCGGGATATTGTGTTCAGGAAGATTATGGGAAAAGTGTTACTGGTAAAAGTCTGAGTTCTGGCAAGGACGATTACTGTTCTCTCTGTGATGCAAAAAGACAACCATTTGAAGATTATTTTTGTAC
>JACPNC010000110.1 GCA_016185685.1 Candidatus Woesearchaeota archaeon
GGCTTCAGGTGTCAAATCCGGGCAATGTTTTGACTACTCAGGAAGTTAAATATCCTTTTTCATTATTATCTGCATTACTTACAAAAAGTGAGGCATCTGTCCGTCTTGAAGCAGGACAGCGTGTTGCAGTTTGGGAAGTTTCTTTAAGTCCTGCAGAAACAAAAACATTATCTTTTGTTACAAATTATCGTCTCTTATTTTACCTTGTTTTGCTGCTGGTTATCCTCGGTTTATTTTATCTCTATGTGCGTACACCTTTATCTGTTAAAAAAACTGCAGTGGCATCGAGAAGCACCGAAGATGGTACGCTTTCTGAGATTAAAGTAACTTTAGAGTTAAAAAATAATTCAGGGAAAGTATTGAAAGATGTTTTTGTTACAGATACGGTTACTGCTATTGCTAACGTAGAAAAAAGTCTTGAATTGGGAACTTTAAAACCACATGAAATTAAACATGCATCGCATGGAACAAAAATTATTTGGCATATTGCAGAAGTTGAAGGAAAAGAACATCGTTTAATTACTTACAAAGTGAAAGCAAAATTAAATATCCTTGGAACATTTAGTTTACCAAGAGCAATTGTCGAGTATAAAGTAAAAGGAAAACGACAACGAAAATCGTATTCCAATATTTATCGGTTGGAAAGTTAGAAATGAGTGGTAAAGTGGTAAAGAATAGTAAATGACTAGTAGTAAGGCAACAAGTGATAAAAGTAGTAGAGAAAATGATAGTTAGATTCAATGACAATAACATTTATATAGGAGAATAAACTTGCATGAGGTGAGGTTTACAATGAAAGATTTATGGTTGCAATTGAAGGATAAATTCCTGCGCCCTGCTGAAGCAGAAAGCGAACAGGAAGGACAAGAAAGTTATGTAGAACTTGATTCTACTGGGCAGAAAGAGGAAAAAGGAAAAGTAGTGGTGCGTCCTTTTGTAATGGAAGAATTTGAAGATATTCGACAAGTTCTTGACGTGTTGCGTGAAGGTACTACAGTTGCGCTGATCAATATCAAGCCGTTGCGTGATAAAGATCTAGTTGAACTAAAGCGGGCGATTGCAAAGTTGCGCAAAACTTGTGAAGCTATCGACGGGGATATCGCAGGCGTTGGTGAGGATTACGTAGTTGCAGTTCCTTACTTTGCACGGATACATCGCAATGGTGGTCCGGTAGCTGCTGAAGAAGTAGAAACAGAAGCTAGGCGGTAAGTAAAGATTTCTTTAAATTTTTTTTGTTTGTGTTTTTATTTGTTTTTTAGATGGAGATGCACGTGTGTAGGGAAGAAAGTCCTCTATAAATAAAATTTACGTTTCTAATAAAAATATTTTTCGTTTTCTACTTTAGGAAACTTTAAAAAGAAATTGGTTTCTTACCACTTGACGCCACGGTGGCACAAATAGAAATTCGTGAATACTCGGTTTCAGTGCAGCCTGGTACTGCGCTGGATTGCTATCTCAGCACTGAAGTGAAAAACATGATCTTCAGTTCCGCGCAATGATCCAGTTTCCGCAAGGAATTCCCAGTTCAAAAACTAAATTCCTAATAAGATTTGGAATTTATCTGAAAGTCTGGGCCGTGGCGTAGGGACCTTTGGGCGTAAAGCCCTTAGGTCCCACATTTTTAATATAAAGTTGCTATGAGCATATTAGCAAGTTTATATCCCACTACTTCTTGCGAAAAAAGCATGGAAGAGAAAGCAATACAAATCTATGGAGAAGCTCGTAATCGGGTATATGAAAAAGAGTTAAAACGGTTAAAAGAATGGAAAATTAGTGCGAGAAATAAAGAACTCATAACGGGCTTTCATAATTACTTGTTTTCTCGTGGAACGAAAGAACTCCGGATAGCAAAAGTATCTTCCCAGCTTAGGAGAATTGCACTTATTCTGAACAAAGATTTTGATGCGATTACCAAAGAAGACATTCAAAATGTAGTAGCTTTCTATAACCGCCAAAACTCTCTTTCAGAAGCGAGCAAAAGCGACTACAGGCGATGTATTAAACAATTTTTTTTATGGAGAAAAGAAGATGATTATACGCTCTACAGCAATAACGAATCAGAAAGAATTCCTGCAATTAAATTTTACCAGTATATCGAGAAACAAATTTCTATTGCTTACAAGAGAAGAATAGCTGACCCCGCAACTATAATCACAGAAAATGAAATTGATACAGTCATAAGATATGGTTGTAAGAACTACAAGGAAAAAGCACTTATCAAATTTCTGCATGAGACGGGAGTAAGAACTGGAGAGTTGCTTGGAATGAGATTAAACCATATTGTTATAGACGAAAACTATGCTAAAGTTACAGTAAACGGGAAAACTGGACTTCGAGAAATACCTATTGTAAAGTCACTTAAATATTTGATTGGTTGGCTGGAAATACATCCTTACAAAGATAATAAAAATGCTTTTTTGTGGTTAGGGGAGAATCCTAAAATTATGCACCAACCGCTTTACCACCGGGGAGCACGAAAACTGATAGATCGATGTTTTTTGAAAGCGGGGATTCAAAAGAGGCACAATTTGCACTGGTTTAGGCACAGCAGGGCAACTCTTCTTGCTCCACATCTCACTGAGGCTCTTTTGTGCAAGTATCTGGGGTGGGTTCCTGGAAGTAAAGAAGTAAAAACTTATGTTCATCTATGCAACCAACAACTCGACGATGCTTATCTTAAGTTAAATGGCGTGATGCAAGAGGAGAAGGAACACCATGGAAATCTTGTCTGTCCTTCGTGTGCAGCAGTGAGCGATAGGATCAGTCGTTATTGTTTTAAGTGCGGGAGACCTTTGAGTATGGAGATTGCAGTACAAGATCAAGAAATCATGAAAAGTGAAACAAATAAAACAGTACAATTACTGATGGAAATCGCAAAGAACCCGGAGCTGATGAAAGCGTTTGAGAAATTCAAGACCGAGCTTGATAAACCTGATAAGAGTTAGAGGATTACTTAATTATTTTTTTAGAGTAATACTCTATCAAATCTTTATATTCTTTTGATTCCCATAGTCCACATAAATTAATTACTCTGTTAGCTTTTTCTTTTTCTGTCGATATCCTTATGGGAATAGTTTTTTGTGAATTTCCTTTTGTAGGTCTTAATTTCAAGTTTGAAAGAATAGAGGTGTGTGCAGAATATAAGTACTGCAAGGAAGACTAATATCCCCACTATCACATCAAATTTAGCATCGTAAGTTATTGATGGATTAATGTATAGTGTACCTATTGCTGCAATAATGGAATAAACCCAGTAGTGTAAAGCTCTTCTTTGAAAGAAGTAAACTATTCTCTTTAACCCAGAGAATTCTTCTAAAAAAGCCGATAGAAAAAGCAAAGATAATCCATAAATTAGCAATGCCTGTGTGCCAACGTGGCTTTCTTGCAGAATAAAAAGTGCCAGAATTGCAAAAGTTAATGTCGCTAATGTAAAAGTATTATTCGTAAGAACTCTTACTAGCTCTGTATATTTTTTATACTCCTCTTCCCTTGGTGCTTTTTGATATTCACCATTTTTTCTATAAAGAATAATAATTTCTAGGAGAAAGAAAATGCTCATTGCTATGATCAATATTGTTGCAAACATTCTAGCGACACCTATGCACGGCATATGCTGGATATTCTGTTTGACATTTCTCGCAATATCTCCATGCTTCTTTTATTGTAGGTTTTGGTCTTTCTTTATTTTTTTCATCCATATTCGTTCACCAATTTTTTCTTTTTAGAATTTTAAATATCTTTGGACCTTGAAATAGCCCCGTAAAGACAACCCCTACAATTAAAAGGCTTCCTCCTAGTTTAAGGTCTTCTGCAAAAATCATTGTTAGCAATCCCAAAAGGATTAAAAAAACCCCAACATTTTTCCAATTCTTTATTGTGAAATCTGCTATTGACTTTGTCCCTTGCATTTTTGACGCTGTAATGGAAATGGATTTAAATTTTTCCATGTTACACAAGATAAGACTGCACTCATCTTACTTCAAATTTTGCTATTGCATCCTTAGTGTAAGTGACATTAGCATAACTCCATTTCCACAGTACACGAACTTTCCATTCCCCTATCTTATAAACAGGATACCATGAGTGGAATTCTGAGGCGTATTGATTACTTTGATTAGTCCATCCATAATATGTATCATCATTATGGTACCAATCTACAGAGAAATTAAAATCTAGTTTTGCTGGGTTTAAGAAAGTAAAGTCTACATATGCATTATCCCCTAGATCATAGATCTGCTGGCGTGAGTTAAATCCTTGGATGGTGATTGCTTGCTTTGCTTTAATCTGCTGAGAATCAATTTTTATTACACTGTCTTGTTTATCTTCATTATTTACATTCCAGGTTGCTCCAGGAAGATGAATCTCTTCGGGCATACCAAAAAGAGCAAGCATAATTAAAAACATCACTCCAAAGAGCGATATTTTAGTAAAATTGTCCATAGAAATATCCCCTCGCTCTCCATTTATAAATTTTTATCTTTTGAGATATATCCCCCATTATTGTAGAGAGAAGTATTTTTGTTCACAAATCAACCTAATTTTAAACAGTGCATAAAGAAAAAGGTTAAATTTATAACGTTTTAAATGATTACTTTAAAGTATGAAAAAAATACTAGTGCTTCCATTGTTGGTTATTATTCTTTTAGTGATTTCGTGCACCCCACCTTCTACTGAAGAAGAGATAGTAGTTGAAAAAATTAACTTGGAAGGAAAGACTGCTGAAGAGGTTTTAGATAAATACCTCTTTTTTTTTAATTACGATGGGATAGATGAACGATTAAGAAATTTGATTATTGAGCAACAAATGACAGAAGGTTTTCAACTGGAATACCTTAAAGTAAGCGAAGATTATTTTAGAGAATTGAACTCCCTAAATAATGAGTGGATCAAAGCTTGTGCAAGTGCAAAAGTAGTTAGGGGAGAAGATCTTTGTAAGCAAATTGGATTGTATGGGCCGTGGGGGAAGATAAAAAGAAATTTTGAAGTGCTTTCAAAAAATAAAAATGAGACAATTAACGATTCTGTCCGAATAAAAATAAGATATAAGATGAGTTTTGAAAATGCAGCTTATGAAGACCAAGAGGGCATTTGGACGACTACAGGAGAAACAGTTTATTTCTTAAGGAATTATGGTGGTGTTTGGAGGATTTACGATGGAATTGACGAGAATGGCAGATTATTTTCATCGGTAAATCTTCAACAAGAGAAAGAGAATAATCAACAGAAAATAAAAGAACAACAAAATACCCTCAATGAAATAAAGAAACTAACAGAACAAATTAAAGAAACAAAAGTTCAACAAAAACTTCTAGATACGACTCTTGGAAAGTCAGAACCGGTAGAAGAGAAAAACATACTATTCACAAGGATAAAACTCTGTGATGAACTATCTGAAGCAGGGGTATTTAGAGTTGGAAATGCTGGGTTTGAGGAATATAAACAATGGAGTGATAAATGTTACTATTACGTTGCTAGA
>JACPNC010000106.1 GCA_016185685.1 Candidatus Woesearchaeota archaeon
CTTATCTTAAGTGTATCTCTTATTTCATCAAAGAAGCCGAACAATAATTTTGTGCAAGCAATTGCAGTTCCTCATTCACCTCTTGGCCTTGCCAGTACTCAGCTTCGTAAAGCTAAACAATTACTGCTTTTAAACTAGAGAAAATTTAGTTTTAATTTTCTCGTTGCTTTCGCTCTGCTTCAGCAACAACCCAAACATTTTCCTATATCCTTCCGCAATATCTTTCTGCTTAATGACAATGGCAACAGGTTCAGGCTGCCAAAGAATAATCGCTACCGTATCGCCATAAATGTTAGTGGAGGCAGACGAACCAAAACCTTTCGGCAAATACCTCCTCTCCACAAATGAGTCCTGTTCTCTTTTCTCAATCTCATCACGAAATTGCTCATCATACAACAAAAATAATTTTATTTTCTTCCGAATCCTTTCTCTGGTATAATGTGGTAAGTAATGTTTCAACTCTTCGCGCATTTTGGGAGAGGCAGAAATAACATACACTGGTTGAGCAACACTTAACTGATCTTCAAAGATAGTTTTTATTCCCAAAGTTCCTCGATAAAAAACCGTCTCTCCAGAAACTTCCCCTTCTTCGTACTTTAACAACAGCTCCGGCATGAGTGCTTGCAAATTATCTTCCTGCTCTCTTGCTAATTCCAAAAATCTTTTGGGATGTACACACCCATAATATCTTCTACTATTTTTCTTAATATACACCACCAAGCCTTTCTGAATCAATCGTTCAAGAAAATCATAAATAGTTCTGCGATGGATTCCAGAATGACGAGAAATCTCTCCTGTAAGACAGGAACCTCTTTCCAGCAAAGTGATATACACACGAACTTCACCTTTAGTCAGTCCAGCATTAAGAAGAGCCTTTACATCCATGGGGTGATAGATATCACCACAATAATTTATATACTTTCCGCTTTTTGAGCTTATCTATGACCCCCGCAACTTTCAGAAATCCTATAGAGCCCATGGGCCCTTACTATAGTGAAGCAGATTTAAATGACGAACCGGTTAGCAGAGAAAGCACAGCGGCTCTTGAAAAATTAATTCAAGAAGCAGAAGGAAGCCTTGCCTGCGAACTGAAAGAAGATGGATTTCGCTGTCAAGCGCATGTAGATGGAAAAGAAGTAAAATTGTTTACCCGTGGTTCTGGAGAGTTTGAACTTCGCTGTTTCCCTGAGATAACAGAAGCACTGCAAAAATTACGTCTCAAAAAAACTATTTTTGATGCAGAACTACGCGGTGCTGCTTCAAAATACGGCGGCTTCAAAGCAATGCAGGCAAGAGCTAGATACAAAGGGAGAATCAGTGAAAAAGCGCTGAAAGAATACTTGCAAACAAAACCCACTGCTTTTCCTTTGCAATTGGTAGTTTTTGATGTGTTGATGAATAAAAGTATCCCTCTGATTGGCGAAGCAAACAGCTGCAGGAGAACTGTTCTTGAAGAACTGATTTCTAACAACAATACCAATGATTCAAATCACACCAATGGCATTAATGAAGTGATCATTCCAGCTTCAAGAATACTGGCATATACTCCGCAGGAAATTAGTCATTTCTACAACCAAAAAGTAAGGGAAGAACACTATGAGGGCGTAGTTCTAAAATCTCCCGTACTTGAATATCTCCCCGGAGATAAAACACATTGGGTGAAATTAAAGAAATTTGAAACGCTTGACTTAGTGGTGTTGGGATTATCTGGTGGGAAAGGTGCTGGAGTTCCTTTTGGACAGGCATTAGTAGGAACATATCATCCCAAAAAGAAAGTATATCAAACCTTGGGTTTTGTGAATCTTTTACGGGAAAATCCGGTAACGGGAAAACTTTTTGCTGAAGAGATATACACACTAGCAGGAAAAACAAGAACCTTCCATCCAAAAAATGTTGAAGTAGGATCTAAAAAACCGGAAGTGTATCTTACTCCTCATCTCGTCGTAGAAGTAAGAGCCATGAACATTGATCAGGGAAATTATTTTGCCTGCAGCGAAGAGGGAAAAAACTTTTACTCTTTACGCATTGCCCATATCAAGTGCATCCGTGAAGATAAGTTACCGATGCAAGCAACAACAACTGAGTTTGTGGCAAAGTACTACACTATGCAAAGATAAAAAAATATTTTTAAAAAGACAAAAACAGGAGGAAAAAAAAATGAAAACTTACAAATTGTCACCGCATGCATTAAATTTGTACCAAGAATGCCGACGATGTTTTTGGGAAGGACAGAACGGACTAAAAAGACCTTCCGGACCTTTTCCTTCACTTCCTTCGGGAATGGATAAAATCATTAAACAACGATTTGATACTCACAGAAAAAAAAACGAACTTCCTGAAGAACTCTCTGGCTTAGAAGATGTGGCTTTGTATACAGGCCAGGAACTGAAAGAATGGCAGAACCAGAGAAAAGGATTACAATGGACTAGTGAACAGGGTAATATTCTCGCTGGCGCATTGGATGATGTTTTACAAACCGCTTTCGGAGAATTGATTGTTTTAGATTATAAAACGAGAGGCTTTCCTCTGAAAGAACTACCTACGTATTACACCCTGCAGTTAGAGTGTTACACTCTATTATTACAGAAAAAAGGCTTTAAGACGAGAGAAAACGCATATTTGCTTTTTTATTGGCCGGAAAAATTTTCAGAAAGCGGGGAAGTAAATTTCACGCACAAACTATTGGAAGTTGCAGTCAATTCTGAACATGCAGAAAATGCTTTTACTGGGGCGGTGAGTTTATTGCAGGGAGAAAAACCAGATGCGAATAAAGATTGTTCATTCTGCTCGTATAGAGATGGAAAAAAAGCATGAAGAAACCATACCATCCCATTTCATGCTCGAAAACTATATAAAGAATTGCTTATAAAAATAGCTTCATGCGCCCGTGGCTAAGCGGCTAAAGCAACCGCCTGCAGCCATCCACTGGAATACCCCTTTCTTATTCCGGGATGAAAGATTGACAGCGGTCATTCGGGGGTTCGAGAAAGAATCCACAAAAATAAACAAAGAGTGGAACTTCGACTTTCCCTCCGGGCGCTTTTTTATATTCTTTATACGAAGTTATGAAAAATATTTTTCACATTTTCAGGACATTTTGACATGTCAGAGCATAAGATAAATTTAAGAGTAATAAAGATTTATCAAAGATATGATCGGCAGAAATATCGCTCTTTTACGATGGCATAACTTTTTTTTGGACTTCAGACTGTATGGACCAATCGCTATAATTTATTTTGCCCAGATTACTGGCTCTTACGCGTTGGGATTGGCTGTTTTTTCTTTGGGATCTATTGCCAGTACTCTCTTTGAAGTACCAACGGGAATTCTCTCTGATCGCATCGGAAGAAAAAAAACAATAATTCTCGGTTCATTAGCCAGTTTCTTTGCATTATCTTTTTATGCTGCTGCAAATTCATTCATACTCCTTGCTGTAGGAGCAGTTTTAGAAGGAGCAGCATCATCTTTCTTTAGCGGAAACAATGATGCTTTGCTCTATGATACCTTAAACCAACAAAAAAAGAAAAAAACATTTTCAGATGCTCTGGGGAAACTAAGTGCAATGTTTCAAGCAGGGTTAGGCATTTCGGCATTAATTGGCGGTTTTATTGCAGGATACTCTCTCAAATGGGTAATGATTGCATCAATTATCCCTCAATTCATTTGCGTATTAATTTCATTTTGGTTTATTGAACCGAAAATTCATACAGAAAAAATTTCAGAAAATATTTTTACTCACCTGAAAGAATCAGGAAAAGCTTTTAAGAAAAATCTCATGCTCAGAAAGCTGAGTTTAACATACATTTTAGATTATGGAATTGAAGAAACTAATC
Organism: Candidatus Woesearchaeota archaeon; assembly: GCA_016185685.1. Classification (GTDB taxonomy): domain Archaea; phylum Nanobdellota; class Nanobdellia; order Woesearchaeales; family GW2011-AR9; genus JACPNC01. The sequence goes on from JACPNC010000106.1 coordinate 3,834, forward strand.
ACCAATTTAAACCAGTTTTTATTCAATTGCTCTGGCCAACCTGGGCATTAGGCGTAGCGCGTTCGTTGGATCATCTCTTTGCGTTCTTAGGATTTCATTTTGCAGGAAAAATAATCAAAAAATTTAAAGCACTTAAAACCCTTTTCTTCCAGCAAATAATTAGCAGGGTGATTTCCCTTACATTTATTGGATTTCCAAGCATTATTTCTCCGGTTATGCTTTCAATCAACTCATTCTTTTTTGGTGCAGGAGTAACGGCAAATAAAACCTTGTTTCACGACGAGTTTACTGATAAACAAAGGGCAACCATGAGTTCTCTTAATGCGCTTTTCGGAAACCTTTTTTTTGCAGTATTTGCTTTTGTAATGGGAATGATTGCAGATAATATTGGACCGATAAAAGCGTTATTAATAGGTGAATTTTTATTGATAATTGTGGTTCTGATGTATTGGAATTTGTATAAGAAGAATAAGAAGGATTAAAAAACAAGAATTTTTCGCAAACCACAACCCATAAATACTTCTTTCTCTTTCCCTCTTCTATGACTCATTACATCTGCACAGGAGAATGTCATGGCATTTCTAACAAACCGGGAAATTGCCAGGCAAAAGAGTGCTCAAAGCATGACAGACCACTGAAGAAATGTTCCTGTACAAAGAAAGAACATAAAAAATAACCTCAAAACTTTTCAAGGAACTCAATAATTTTCCCACTCTCTCCGATATACTTCTCCTCGCCATTCTCAGAAAACATTTTCAGAACCGGCACAGTTAAAACCCCGCTCTTCTCTGCCAACTTTTTTCTTAATGAATCTTCTCTACTACGTGAAACATTTACATTTTCATAAGAAATCTTTTTCTCTTCAAGTTTTGCACGTACTTTCGCGCAATAGGGACAGTCCTCAAATTGGTAGAGAGTAAGTTGCATTTTCATAAAGATAGTAAATAATTTTAAAATAATTATGGTTTTTAAATGATTCTCCGCAGTAAAATCATCAAATAAGTTTTACTCTGGCACTTCCATCAAAAATTTGTTTAACTGCATCATTTTTCAGCAGCTCATAAATGTGCTCTTTTTTAGCTTGAGGAACAATAACCATGCAAAGTGCGTTTAATAATCGGTACTCTATCCCTCGTTCTTCATAAAATACTGCGTGCCGTTCTAAGTAGCTTTTGTTTGCAGCAAAAATCTCTTCTCGATCCTTCCCACTTGCCCTCTGCTGTGGTTCAGCTAAACGATCTTCAAGAGAAGGACCAACATATCTCACACTGACCAAAAAGTGTTCTTCCTCTCCGGCCGCAGTTATCCTTTCAAGAAAATGAGACTGTATTTTTTGAGCATAATTTTCAGAAGACATAAGAAAGTTTAATGAAGAGAAGTATATAAATATTATGAAATAAATCTAAACTACAGAAACAGTAAGTAATCCACCATGCCAAAAACAACCCTTTCCTCCGTAGAGCTTGCCGCAGTAGTAGAAGAACTACAAATGCTCATTCCTGCTAAAATATCCCGCGTGTATGATTACGAAGAACGAGGAATTCTCTTAGAACTCCACGTACGAGAAAAAGGAAAACAATTATTAAGAATCATTCCGGGGAAATTTCTTAACCTCACTACTAGTAAAGAATCACCCATACAACCTTCGGGATTTTGCCAGCAGTTAAGAAAATATCTTGATAGCGCCATTATCACTTCTTTGCGCCAGAAAGATAGTGAACGCATATTAGTACTGGAGATAGAAAAAGAGCAGAGACACTCTTTGATTCTAGAATTCTTTTCCAAAGGAAATATTATTCTCACTGATGAAACCAACACCATCATCACCTGCTTGGAACGCCAAACATGGAAAGACCGTACCGTAAAACCGGGAGAAAAATATCTCTTTCCCCCGGCCCCAATCAACTGGAAAGAAATAAATGAAGCAAAGCTCTACCAACTCCTGCAAAAAAGTGGGAAAAAAAGCGTGATTATTAGTTTAGCTACAGAAGTTGGACTTGGTGGCCTCTATGCAGAAGAACTCTGCAAAAATGCAGGAATAGATAAAGAAAAAAATCCTAAAAATGTTTCTTTTACTGAAAGCGCAAAAATAATGAACGAACTACAGAAAATAAAAGAATCACTCAAGAAACCACTTGGCTTTTTTTATGAAGAGGAAATTTACCCTTTTGCATTGACAGACAAAACACCAAAAACAATCACCCAAACATACAATGAAGCGTTAGATACCCTGAAACCATTTAAAAAAAAATCACCTTATGAAAATAAGATTGAACATCTTCAAAGAACCATCGCAACACAAGAGGAAGCAATTAAAATTCAGAAAGAAAAAATCATTGAAGAAAGTAGGAAAGGCGAATCTATCTATGAAAATTACACTTTCTTTCAGCAACTACTCGACCATGCAAAAGAATTATTCAAGAAAGAAGGAATAGAGGCAGTTGAACAAGAAATTAAAAAAGATAAAAAAAATATGAAGGTAGATAAATTTCGTAAAAAGATTGCCATAACAATTTGAAGAAAAAAAGAAAAAATAATAAAAAATTAATTCACATCTCTTAGACCGCCTTCAGTAACTTCAAATGCACATTCTGAATCAGCAATATTTGGTGCATCTACCAATTTAGCGACACGAGAACCTTTTTTCCCCTTCCGCAAGTAAATCCTAAAAGTAGACGCGTGTGCAACTACGTGCCCCCCAATAGCTTGCGTAGGATCACCAAAAAATTGATCCGGTTTTGCCATAACTTGGTTTGTAAGATATACACACAAATTATGCGTACTTGCCAACTTTGAGAGTACGTGCATATGCCGATTCAGTTTCTGTTGTCTCTCCGCTAAAGTTCCCCTTCCAATAAACTCCGCACGGAAATGTGACGTCAGAGAATCAACAATCACTAGACGCACTTTCTTGCCCTGCTCAGTAATAAGGGTATCCGCTTTTTCCGCAAGCAGCATTGGGTGGTCAGGATTATATGCCCTTGCTGTCTTGATTCTATTAAGCACTTCGGCAGAATCAATGTTTGCGCCTTTGCACAACTGCTGAATTCTCTCCGGACGAAAAGTATTTTCCGTATCAATAAATACAGCATGCGCTTCAGGATCTTCTTTCAAGATGTTAACAACCAAAGTGTGGGCGATTTGCGTTTTTCCGCAACCATATTCACCAAAACATTCTGTAATTGCCCCTGTTTCAAATCCACCTTCCATCATGGCATCGAAGTTTCTGCTTCCGGTGCTTAGTCTTGAAACATTTCCACGACGTTGTAACACTTCTGTTCCTGTTTCAAAACCCATTTTTTGATTATCACGAGCAGCGTTAATCATTTTTCTTGCTACTGCTTCTGAAAACCCTGCAGCTTCAACCAATTCTCCGACAGTAGCTACTGCAACAGAAAGCAAATCTTTAAAACCTGCTTGTTCAAGTTTCTCTGCAGTTGCTGCTCCTACCCCAGGAAGATCCTGTACGGTTAGTTTCTCCATTTTTAATCCTCGTTTCTTTGGTGATTCGTCGTTGTTTTCAGTATTTAATACTAATTCTGGTTGTTGCATAGTTATCGACCTCCTTTAAATAAATCTTGCTCTTGCAGTACCAGATATTCAAATGCTTTCTGTAATGCTGCTGCTGCTTTCGGAACATCATTCACCCGCAAAGTTTGTGTAGACTGCCACTTACCTTCCTTGTCAGTATAACTCCGTTCCAGTGAAACAGTTTTGTACTCGCCTTCTACACCATTGGCTTGTTTGGCTTTATTCACCCAAATAGTTGCAGAAATACCACCTGCGCGAAATTTCTTTTCCGGATAATTACCGGATTTAGTGCTTGCAGACACATTTTGAGCTGACGGTGCAATGTAAGCACTCTTGCTCGGTTGTATGCTTTGCATACGTACTTGCGTTCCGTAAGTTCCCGTAACGGAACTGATGGGATGCACATTTGTTTTTCCTATTTGTTGGCTCTGTAAGCCAAGTGTTGTTGTATTCATGGTTCACACCTCTTTTTTTCCTTTCGGTTTTTGTTTCAACTGTTGCTCAAAAAGTTCGTTGTTTTGACTTTTTGATTTTTTACTACGAGAATTAAGATTTTGAAACTCATTTATATAGTCCACCCGCAGCTGTCCAGTGTGTCCAGTGGCTTTTGAAAATGGCTAAAAAGAGAATAATTTAGAGATTTAGACGTCCCTGCACTGGACATTCAGAAGTGACCAGTGGAGCAAGAAAAGTTATGATAAAAAGTAGGAAGATTTTTTAGTTATGGAAAGCATTTTTTTACTTTTCAAACGGTATAATCCCAGAAAAAGAGCCATTAAAGTTATAGGGAGTTACGTTTGCATGCATACGCCACGGGGACATTACTTTGTTAAATTTTATATACCATTACCGTCACTTTGCGTATATGGAAATAAATACACTCATTCTGTTCACTTTCTTTGCCATTATCTTCCTTGCCATCGGTTACTTTATCGGCCAAAAAATAACCGAACACCAATGGAAAGATCAGCTTCCAGAAATTCGTGAACAGGCAATCCAGCGTTCTCGTTCCGTCCTAGCAGGCCAATTCTCAGAACAGCTCGCCCCATACTTGCCTGATTTCCCTTTCAGCCCTTCAGAGGCGCGCTTTCTCGGCAAACCCACGGATTTCCTTATCTTTCGGGGCATGGATCAAAAACAAATAGAAGAGGTTATTTTTGTAGAGGTAAAAAGCGGAAAATCCGGCTTGAACACTGCAGAAAAATCACTAAAAGAAACCATCATGCAAAAAAAAGTGCGGTGGATGGAATATAGAATACCAGAAGGTGTAACAAAGAAAAAAGAATAAAAAAGAGTATAAACTATCCACTAAAGCTAGTCTTTTCCAACCTTGCAATTTCTTCTTCTGGGTTTGCTTTCTCAACAATTTGCACAGTAAATTCAGGGCGATTAAACATTTCGTTTTTCTTCACTCTTCCCATAAATTTTACTTGTTCTCCTAGCAAATCAGTTTTAATTACCTCGAAGGTTCCCGGCTGATCACGAAAGATTGCCATTTCAATTTCATTTTTTCCCAAAAGATGATGAATTTGCTGCTTCCACAACACACTACGAATATTTCCTGTCCCATCATCAAGGATAAGATTCAGCACATACGATAATGCAGGAGGTACAACCCCATGCTCAGCACATTGCGCGCCTTCAACACTTTCTTGCACTTTTTTTCCACAGC
>JACPNC010000100.1 GCA_016185685.1 Candidatus Woesearchaeota archaeon
GGAACAAAGATTGCTTGCATAAAATTATTGCTTTGCTTCATCGATTAACAAATTTTCTTATTATATAGCAAGATTATCTGAAAGCAAACCGAGCGAATGGCCAAGATGATTTTGCCTAACTTCTGAAAGCTAAACAATTACTTATTACTTGTTATTTACTCATTGAAACATTTCTATTTACTCATTGAAACTTCTCCATACTCAACTGCCCAACTCTTTTCCCGGCAGAAATTTCATTAATCTCTTCACCAACTTGTTTCTTTACTTCTTCCGACAATATTTTACTTCCTAAAATCTGAGCAAGAGAAGTGGCATCCACATTTTTCACCGCGCCAAGATCACGAATACCCTGAGCAAATAATTTTCTTGCCCGCACTCTGCCGATACCTTTCAGACGAATGAGAGGTAAAAGTTCTTCTTTAACCCCGTACTGTATCTGTAAACGAAGTTGAGCAAGATATTTCCTAACCTCACGCAATTCCAAAAGTTTTGCCAATTCATCGCTGGCGTATAAGAGCCAGTCTGCCGCATCCATTTTCACTTTTATCTCTCCTGGACGAACATCAAATACTTCTAAGAGATATTCTTCATCTTTCTCTTGCGTCCAGGCTTCAAAGAACAAAGCAGTTTTTATCGCATCAACAAATTCAGTGTAGTCTATATGAAATGGACTGGGCTCTTCCTCTAACAACACAGAATACCTCTTGCTGATTTCCTCCTGCATTTTTTCTTCTTCTCTTTTTTTTGTTCTTAATAATGGCCGCATTTCAAGAGTATGAGAAATCATCTGAAGAAGAGAAAAGCCATTTTTACTGCTGGTAAACTTTAGCAGACAATCTAAGAGATGTCGTGCAGTAAGAGGATCCAAATAAAGCTCAGAAACTCTTTTTCCTAAGAGCGTCGCTTCAAAAATGTTTGATTTTTCTAATTTTTCTGATTTTTCTGATTTTTCTGATTTTTGAAGCTCCGTTGCAGCAATAAATCCAGAAGATAGTTTTGATGATTTCAAATCCACGTTTTTCTCGGGAAGAGAAAAACGTATGAATTGCCACTCCTCAAGCAAATGCAGCATTTTATTCATCTTTCTTTCCAGCTCCCGCATATCTTTAAATTGATGTGCCCAAAAAGTTTTAGAAAAAAACTGCATCATGCTTTTTTTATCACGAATAATTCCAGAAGCAACTAGTGAAAGAAGATACGTCCGCAATACCGGTTCAACTGCGAGCTTTGAATAAATTTCTTCAGGAACTCCTTGAATATAACGATCATGAATTTCATCATGCTCCGCATCACTTTTCGCCAGAGCAATAGCCTCGCCGAAAGATTCATATTCCGGCCTTCCTGCACGTCCAGCCATCTGCAAATATTCCAACACAGGAATCCAATGCATTCCTTCCGTTGCAGAAAATCTTTTCAGAGAAGTGATGATGACGCGGAAAGCAGGAAGCGAAAGTCCTGCAGAATTATGCACCACAAAACCATTCACGATAAATAAATGATCATTTTTAGGTCGATCAGGAAGAACAACATCATAAACATCTTTCTCAACATCCACCTCTTTTACCTTTCTCACATAATCCCAAAAAATATCACCATCAAAGTCAGTATTTCGCCAATTTTTTCTGAGTACCAAATGTAATTTATTCTTACACAACGGACAGTACAATAATTTTAAAAAAACAGTTACCGCTTTATTTTCTTTAAGTATATCTTCGTAAATAAATTTTCCAATATTATTTAAACTCCACAACTGCTCAGTATTACTTCTGTTCCCAATTCTTCTTTTGCTTATAAGCTGATAGTGGTGGTTAAGCCTATTTCCTTTTGCGTGCCTAGAAAAAAAGCCCAATTGCTTGTTGATCTCTCTTGAACCCACTTCTTTTTGCTTACCAAGTAATTTTATTACTTTCTCTTTCTTGACCCCCCATTCTCTTTGTTTTTGAGTCCTTCCAGTAAAAATATCTGCATAAATTTTATAGTTGCATTTTTTGCATTCACTGAAAAGGATTTGTGATAATTTTTCAACCAATTTTTCAAGCGCCTTTTGTTTCCTCTCTAAACGGAAACCAATATGTTTGTAAAAAAGTAAGATACTTTGTTCTTGAGCAATAGTTAGTTCGTATTGTTCTTTTACTTGGTAGATTTTTCTTATAATAAATAATTTCCTTGCTGGTCTTTTTCTCATACGAGAAACGATACCATATCTTAACAATAATTTTTGCAAATTCTTAATTAAATCAATAGAGATATTACTAAATCCAACATTTCTACCCGTCTGAACGTATCCATCAGTGTCAAATAATCCTTGAATGAGGCCCTTAATAAGATTTAACTCTGCTTGCATCAAAAGAGGATGGATATATTTCTTTTCTCCTAACTCAATTCCGCATCTGCAAAGGAATTCTCTAAACCATTTTTTCTTAGAAATAACCAAACTTACTGAGCCGGATCTCTTAACTCTTCTAGTAAAATTTTCAAACAGTCGCGAGATATTTTCAATACACGAGATGGACTCCTCATCAGCACTAGTAAATGAAGAGCTTCCTTTGTAAAAAAATTTCCCTTCACGAGTTTCTGCTCCAGAATAACCATCACCAAGCATTGCACCAAGAAAATAGAAATCATCTCCAGTTAATTGACGGTCAATAATAGGAAGCACATTATCAATAAC
>JACPNC010000038.1 GCA_016185685.1 Candidatus Woesearchaeota archaeon
AATCTAATGAAGAAGAAACAAAATCAGCAGATCAAAAAGAAGAAACTACAAAAAAAGAGAAAATAAAGAGAAAAGAAGAGAAGAAAGATAAAAAGAAAAAAGAAGATGATACTGAGGAAGAAGAAAAAGAAATAGAAGAAAAAGAAACAGAGAAAGAAGATTCCAGAAAAAAAGAGGATGTTACTTTAGATGATATCGCTAATTTATTTAAATGAGGAAAAAACATGAAATGCGGCCTTTGTGAAATAGTTGAAAGAAAACAGGATATTGTATATGAAGATGAAACTCTGGTTGCTGTTGCTTTAGAATCTGCAAGTACCATTGGCCAGATAAGCGTTTTTCCAAAGCAGCATTTTACTATCTTAGAGATGGTTCCTCCTCCCGTGCTTGAAAAATGTGCAGTATTAGCAAATAAAGTAGGGGTAGCTGCATTTGAAGCTCTGGGAGTCCAAGGAACAAATCTTTTGATACGCAACGGGCTTGGTTCAGGACAAGCAGTGCCGCATTTCTCAATTGAGATCATTCCCAGAACAGAGAATGATGGTTTGCCGTTATCGTGGGATCCTCAGCCAGCGCCAGAAGATGAATTAGAAGTAACTCTTGCTTTGTTTAAAGAGGAATTGAAGAATTTGAAAGAAGTAAAACAGGAAGAGAAACAAAGCGAGAAACAAGGTGAGAAGCAAAGTGAAAAACAAACTGAAGGGGAATCTTCTCCATCGCGCAAAGATAATTATTTATTGAAAAGTTTACGAAGAGTGCCGTAATGGAAAGTGCCATGACTGTTTTGTTCTTTAAAAATAGTAACGTTTATTAATAATGAGCTTTCTGGAATGAGATATGATCGACATTTTTTACCTTGACAATGAGGTTTTAAAGAAAGGCAAGATTGAGGAATTGGCGCAATTGCGTAGGAAACGTTTGTGGTTGGATGTCATAAATCTTACTCCTGAAGAAGCAGAATTATTGAAAAAGAGCTTTGGACTGCACCCGCTGACTATTGAAGACCTTGAGCACACTCTCACTCGAGTAAAAGTAGAGGAATTTCCTACTTACCTTTTTTGTGTTTTCTATGGTGTAAGGCATATTGGTACGGGACAATCTGAATTACAGGAAATTGATATCGTAGTGGGAAAGAATTTTATTATTACCAGTCATCGGCAGGAATTATCTGCAACGGAAGAACTGAAAGTTCATCCGCAAAAACTGTCTCATCATTTAGAAAAAGGAGTTGATTTTCTTTTTCATCGCATTTTAGATCACGAAATTGATAATTATTTTCCGGTACTTGAATTTATTGATGAAGAAATGGAAAAAATTGATGTGCTCATTAAGCGTCCACAGCCTGGGTTGTCTTTACGCATCATCAAACTCAAAAGAAATATTTCTGACATTCGGAAAACTATGATCTCTCAGCGGGAGAAGATCTCTTTCTTAGCAAAAGAAGAATATAACTTTATTTCTAAAAAATCCATCCCTTATTTTCGCGATGTTTATGATCACTCTATTCGTGTTGCAGATGAATTAGAGTACTATCGGGAAGCCATTGTGGGAACATTTGAAGTATACATGTCTTCGGTTTCTTTAAATACTAATGAAATCATGAAAGTACTTTCGGCAATTACGGCATTGGCTATGCCTATGACGGTAATTTCCAGCATCTATGGAACAAATTTCTCTTTTCTTCCTGGTTCAAAATCAGCGTATGGGTTTTGGATGATGTTGGTGCTTACTTTGATCATTATGATCGGATTGCTGTATTTGTTTAAGAAAAGAAAATGGTTTTGAAGAAGATTATTTTTACAATTTCGCTGATAACGTTTTGATATGAAGTAAGTAAATATTTTAAACAAATGTACAAATTGTACATCTACTGGTGAACTTTTTTTTTCATTAAAAATAAGTAATGATCAGGGTGTCTCTAGAAGAAAGTACTCGTGACGGAAAAGTTTAAATAAGTCGGTGATATTATTGTTAGATGAAACAGTTTCCAATTAACAAAAAAATAGTTGCTCTTTGTTTTTGTGTTTTGATACTGCTTGGTTGTACTCCTACGCCTTCTGAGGAGGTGGATGAAAATCCTTCTGCTGTCCAAGTGGCAAATAGTCAGTCCGCGGTAGAAGCTGAGTTTGACATTACTAAAGCTTTAGGCGAATATGCTGAAATGGCAGGCATTTCTTTTTCTCAATGTCCAGAGTATATTAGCAGTAACGGGAGTTTAAGTCAGTTTTCTAGCCGTATCAGAAACAATAATTTTGTAACAAGTTTTTCTTATCCTACGACATGGCAAATAGAATCGCCTTTAGAATGGGAGTCATCGGTCGTGTTCTCATTTCCTAAAAATGAAATGGTTAAGCTTTCACTAAGTTCTTATTACTCTGATCCTATCAGTGCCACACAAGATTCCCGCCGCGCCGGTGAATATTATACAGATCATGATGTATATGAAGAAATTGCTAAAGATACAACTTCACTTGTTGTCAGTACTAAAAATGGAATAAAATCTAAAATGAAAACAACTCAATTTTGTACAGGTTCCAACAATAATGGACTTACTTATTACTTTATTGAGAAAATAAAAGTTGCCAAACCTGCCGATGATAAAGATGCAGAGTATATGCCCGTTCCAGATGCAGAACGTTTCCTTTCTATTTGGTTTGTGAATAAAGAGAAAAGAGTTTACTTATTATTTAAAGCGCCTCCTTATCAATATGATGCTTACCTCTCCGGGGTTTATGCTATTTTAAACTCGTTAGAGTTTAAAGAGTAAATTTTTTAAGCTCATGAAGATATTTCTATTAATGCCAAGAAAATTCTTGAGGTGTTGCAAGGATGGAACGCTTATGCGAGTTTTGGAAACATCCATCACTTGAGAAAAAACTTGCAAAGAGGAATTGAAAGTACGTTTAGCTAAACACTACTCCACAATTTTTTCCGCCAACCTTTATAAAAAAACACCCTTACTTGATTAGCTATGCACCTCACATTTTTTCCCTACGATTTCCAGTACAAAGTAAAAGAAAGCAAAGTATTAGTGTATCTTTATGGTAAAGATAGCACAGGTAAAAAAATTTGCGTGGTTGTTGGGCATCAACCTTTTTTTTATGCAAAAATCGCTGATTTGAATAAAGTTGAAGAAAAATTGAGAAGTCTGAAAGTAGAAATGGATGGTAAAGAAGGTATCATTACTGGTTTTGAACCAATTGAAAAAGAACTTATCGGTAAAAAAGAAATCTTTTACAAAATATTTACTAATTTTCCTAAAGCTGTTCCTCTGCTGAGTAAAGAGCTGGAGCACTTGGGCATTAAGACATATGAAAAAGATATTTTATTTATTCATCGTTTTTTGAGAGATACGGGTATCTTACCTTTTTCTGGTGTAGAAATAGAAGGGGATTTTGCTCAGAATGAAGAACCTCATTTTAGGGTTCCTCTCTTTTTTGCTAAAAAAATAACTCCTCTTCAAAATACTCCTGCCTCTCATTTGAAAATTCTTGCAGTCGATCTTGAAACATATGCCAAAACTAGAGTGATAGATATGCAGAAAAATCCCATTTTAATGATTGCTCTCTCTGGAATCGATGAGCAAGGTACATTGTTTAAAAAAGTACTTACTTGGAAGCCATTTCCTTGCGAAGAATTGGATTATATAGAAATTCTTGCAGATGAAACTGCAGTGCTGCAGAGATTTCGTGACTTGCTTATCGGGTATCAACCGGATGTAATTACGGGGTATAATTCAGATGGATTTGATCTCCCTTATCTCAGTATCAGGGCCGAAAAAAATAAAGTAAAGCTTGATTTGGGAGTTGACGGAAGCCCATTATTTGCTCTGGGTGATGCTCGCGATAGTAAAGAAAGTAAAATCGTAGGTATTTTGCATTTAGATTTATATCAATTTATCAAACGTATTTTTGGCAGGAATTTGAAGACGGACAGCTACTCCTTAGATGCAGTTGCTCAGGAATTATTGGGCCATGCGAAACATAAAGTAGATTTAGATCAATTGCACGATGTCTGGGACAATGCGCATCTATCTCAGGAAAAATCTGAAAAATTAAAAGCTTTTTGCGCCTATAATATTCAGGATGCAGATCTTACTCTCAAACTTTGTCAGAAACTGTTAGCAGACATGATTACTTTTTCTCAAGTTACTGGCTTGCCTACTTTTGATGTTGTAAGAATGAGTTTTTCACGGCTTGTTGAATCGTACATTATGAAACGAGCAATAGAATTTGCCGTTCTTGCTCCCAACAGACCGACGGATTATGAGATGCAGCAGCGTATGCAGAACAGTTATGAGGGGGGATTTGTTTTTCAGCCTAAGCCAGGGTTTTACAAAGATATTGTGGTTTTTGACTATCGTTCGTTGTACCCTTCCATTATTACTGCGCATAACATTGGTCCGGAAAGTTTTCAATGTATGTGTTGCGGGGAGAAGAAGGAAAAGAAAGTCCCCCAATTTTCAGAGTACTGGTTTTGCGGCAGGGAGAAAAAGTTTTTGCCAACTATTTTGGAAGATGTTTTACTGCGAAGGGCAGAAATTAAAAAACAAATTAAACAAGCAAAAATTGCAACGGCAAATGATGAACAGGAGATAAAGATGCTTGAATCTCGTTCTTATGCTTTTAAATTACTTGCAAATTCTTTTTATGGTTATCTTGGTTTTTCTGGCGCGAGATGGTATTGTTTTCCCTGCGCTCAGGCAACCACAGCCTATGCGCGAAATTATATTCAAGGAACTATTAAAAAAGCAGAAGAAGCAGGTTTTTCTGTGTGTTATTCTGATACGGATTCTTGTTTTCTATTACTGGGAACGAAGAAAATAGAAGATGCAAAAATGTTTATGGAAAATATCAACAAAGAACTTCCCGGGCATATGGAATTAGAGATGGAGGGGTATTATTCCCGAGGTATTTTTGTTGCTCTCAAGCATGGTGAAAAAGATGACAAAAAAGATGATCGGAAAGGCGCAAAGAAAAAATATGCTCTTTTGCGCGAAGATGGAAAATTAAAAATTGTTGGTTTTGAAATGGTGCGTCGGAATTGGAGTTTGCTTGCCAAGGAAGTGCAGGAGAAAGTTTTGCAGATGGTATTGGATGAGCAGGTGAAAGAAGCCTTACAATATGTGCGGCAAGTGATCAGCGAGTTAAAATCAGGCAAAATTGAAAAGAAAAAATTAGTGATCCGTATGAAGATTACTCGTGATTTAGACAAGTATGCTTCGGTTGGACCGCATGTGGCTGTAGCTCGCAAGATGATAGCAAAAGGGTATCCAGTAAATACGGGCATGATTGTAGAGTATATTATCGTCACTGGTTCTGGATTAGTGCGGGAGAGAGCTGCTCTGCTTGAAGAAGTTGATGAAGGTAAGTACGATGCAGAATATTATCTCACTCATCAGTTAGTTCCCGCCGTAACCAGTATTTTTTCTGTATTTGGGATTACGGAAGAGGAGATTTTTAAAGAGAGCAGACAGACGGGATTGGGAGCGTTTGGGTAATTGTTTAGCTTTTTGAAGCAGAGGGCTATCTTGGCCTAAATGTAAATGAGGAACTGCTATTGCTTGCACGAAATTATTGTTCGGCTTCTTTGATAAACTCATAAATGTACTTAAG
>JACPNC010000105.1 GCA_016185685.1 Candidatus Woesearchaeota archaeon
GATTGGACAACCCCCTTGTCAGCTCGATATGGATATTGAAGAAGCTCGACTTAATGATGGTGGCACTTCTGAAAGCTAAATAATTACGTAAAAAACTGACAACAACATATTTTTTCCGTTAATTATTTAAACTCCCTCTCAAAATAACTAAATTATGGCAGAAGACAACCGCATTCGCATGCCTTCCGGACAGGGAGGATTAACAAGATACTTTGAAGATACCCATTCACGCTTCCAGCTTTCTCCAGGAGTAGTCGTTATTCTTGCTCTTGCAATAATCATTGCACTTGCTTTGTTGCATTATTTTAGTAAACGATTATTTGGATGATCACTATGTTTCCCGGCATGAATCCAAGAAAAATGCAGCAGATGATGCGCCAGCTCGGTATCCAACAACAGGATATTGCCGCAACAGAAGTAATTATCCGACTGCAGGACAAAGAATTGATAATCACTAACCCTTCCGTCGCTAAAGTTAATATGATGGGACAGGAAACCTTTCAAATTTCTGGGCAAGTAGAAGAAAGAAAATTTTTTTCTTTGATCACCGGCATTTCTGAAGAAGATATCAAAACAGTTATGGAACAGGCAGGAGTAGACAAAGAAACTGCAAAAAAAGCATTGGAAAAACATCAAGGCGACTTGGCAGAAGCCATCTTGGGTGTGAAGAAAGAGTAAACAATTCTACCTGTAGTGCTTCCGCTATAGAAAAGTATAAAAAGTATATGGTTTTTTCTCTACTTTCTGGTCGTATAGTAAATATCCATAGCAAAAGTATGAAAAGAAGTTACAATTATACCAATAAATGACACAGCAGGAGAATGAATACTTATTAGACGCTCGTGAGGAGTTAAAGCGTTTAGAACATATTATTTACGTTACATTAAAGTATACCCGGACAGTTGACGTCTTAGTAAATGCCGTACAACGACTAATTAGCATATATGATTTAGTAATAGAAGCCCTGATGGAACAAGCTAAAGAGCAAGGAAAAATTACTTCCCTGCCAAAAAGTCCTGCTTTGCGAGCAACCCAGCTGGGACAACTCTCTCTTGAAGATGCGGAACTACAAAAATATTTGCAATTTTATACGTTTTTGAAAACCGTATTGAATAAGCCGCATAAGAAACGTGAAGAATTTAGAAGACACGTGACATTAGTGGTAGAATTAGAAAAAAGTACTGCAGAAATTGACATTGATAATCTGATGAATTGCGAAAAATTCGTGCATAAATTCTTCCGCTATGCGTGGAAAAAAATCATTGGCGGATTGGATGAAGACAGTTGAGATTTCTTTAATTTAACTATTTTAAAGTAGTTCTTAAAAAGATTTATAAACTACGCCTCTTTAAACCTTGTTAGGCAGCAGCGGCAGAAAGCTTACGGTCCTATACTAAAAACCCGCTGGTTTTTAGGATATACCAAAAGAATTAGGTTCGAAACCTAATTCTTTTTAGTATAGACCGAGGAAAGTCCGCCCACCCGTGTCATGACGAAAGTTATGACACAACATGACCACTCTCATAGAGAGACGGGGAAATCCTGTGGCTCTGGCAAAGAAACGGCACGTCCTGCAGAATGGAATGATATGGCGAAACACTCTGCGAAGAGTGTAAGTTAATCTGTTGACGTCTCTGCAGGGAACGATGAAACGGCGAATACTTGGTCGGTGCAAGTCTCGTTGTAGACGCTTAGTAGAATGCTTTCACAAGCCATCGTGATGATTCACTTCATCATTTGGGCTTGACAAAAGGCGGCTTATCGCTGCTCTGCCTGTTTTTTAAATATTTTCTAGATAATTTTTATCACCACTAAACTATCTCCAAAGAATATAAATCCATAAAAAGGAAAACCTGAATTTACAGTCCATATGCTTCAAGCAATCATTTTTGATTTTGATGGGGTTTTAGCGCCCACTTCTATTCGTCAGGAAAAATGGTTTAAATTTTACTCAGAAAGAAACAAAAAAGAATGGCCTTTCGCTTCTTTTGATGAGTTCTTAACTTCCTATAATGAAGCTTGCGCTCTTCCCGGAGGAGTACAAAATTTCTATGATAAACTCGGACTGCCTTGCGACATGAAAGATAGAAAACATCCTGTTTGGCCAGCGTATGAAGAGTTTAACCAAAAAAATCCTTCAGGGTTATATGAGGGGGTGAAAGAAACCATTGAGGAAATTTGGGCTTTAGGTCATTTAGGAAAAAATCCTTTGCGCAACAGGAGATTGCGTTTAGCGATCAACACCAGCAACTCTTGGAAATCTATTTATAAAGACCTTTCAGACGGAGAAATTCTTCCTTATTTCGATGCCCATATTACCGAAGAGACTCTCCTTGCATATCATGGCCTTGAGGGAGATTGCATGAAAAAACCAGCAGCAGTTTCCCTTACTTTCTTGCTCGGTCGTATTGGCAGCGAAGGAAAATACACACTTCACGTAGGCGATACACGCAATGATTTACATGCTTCACAAAAAATAATCCGCCTCAATCCTCAAAAACCGGAATCCGTCATTACCGTCGGCGCTTGTTACGGTTACGAAGGCCGAGCAACTCTTGAACAAGGAGTAGAATTGCCTTCTGGCGAGAGAGTGCATTTTAATCATCTCATTGACAAACCGAA
>JACPNC010000023.1 GCA_016185685.1 Candidatus Woesearchaeota archaeon
GCAGGAAATGAATATTTTCTCTCTGCTGAATGAGAAATATGGTCAAGGAGAAAATCTAGTGTTTGATTTTAACGGAGTAGTTATGGGGATTTGTATCTACCAAAGCGCTTCTGGAGTAAAACAATTATTTCCAAAAGCAAAAGTGAATGTAATTGCTGATGCATGCACTCATTTAGTGTTTGCTCCGCTGGGAATTGAGAATGAGGCAATGGGAAATGATGTTGCAAAAAGAATGTGCCAGCAGATTGGAATTAATTATGTTACAACAAAAGAGTTTTTGGGGGTTAAAGAATGACAGAAGTAACCCTGCGTCTTTTAGACATTAATCGTGACTTAGAACACATCATGAGCTGGATAAATGATTCAAACATTGTTAGCAACTTTGGATGGTTTGACGCGAAAGTAACTCTGGAAAGTGAACGTGCCTATTTAGAGAAAATGCTCGCGAGCAAAAGCGATAAACTTTACTCTGTTTTTGACGAACAAAATCGTTACATTGGACAGACAGGAATTCACGAAATTGATTATCGCAATAAACATGCCAGGTTTGGCTTGATTATTGCAAGCAAAGAAGAATGGGGAAGAGGATACGGAAAAAAAGTAGTTGAGGGCCTGCTTGATAAAGCTTTTAGTGAATTGAACTTGCACAAAGTTTGGGGTATGTTTGTCCAACAAAATCAAAAAGCACATCACCTCTTTGTAGAAAAATGTGGTTTCAGAGTTGAAGGAGTGTTACAAGAAGAATATTTTCGTGACGGCAAATACCTTCCCATGGTACGTATTGGCATGACGGAAGAAGAGTATGTTAAAGCTGGATGGAGAAAAGTACTGGAACAAAAAGATGGGCAAGAGGTTTCCTAAGCATGGCAACCGTAGTAAGTGAAACTTCAGAAAACGGTTTAGAAACACTTATAAAAAAAGAATCACGAGGAAAAAACACTATGAAAGATCTCCCTAACATGAAAATAGCTTTAGCCCAGATGGAAGTTATTCCCGGACAAGCTCGAAAAAACATAGCAAAAATGCTCAGCATGATTAAAGAAGCAAAACAAGCAGGGGTTAACCTCATTGCCTTTCCTGAACTATGTGTAAGTGGCTATTTGGTAGGAGATAAATTTCTGGAAGATGCTTTCTGCACAGATATGATGGAATATGATGAAGTACTGCGAAAAGCAAGTGCACCTGATGAAGTAACTGGAAAATCAGGAATTGCAATCGCCTATGGAAATATTTTTGTCGATAAAATACAAGAAGGGCATCATCCTAATGAAGACGGAAGAAGCAGAAAATATAATGCAGTACGAATTTTTCAAAATGGAACAGCAGCATCAAGAACAAAAAAAATATCTTTCCTTCCTGAAGGCGTGCAGCCAAAAACTCTCTTGCCAAATTACCGTTTCTTTGACGATGAGAGATACTTCTCTTCTACTGAAAATACAGCAAAAGACTTCGGAGTTTCATTACGGGAACTTCTCCAACCATTTATGATCAGAGTTGACGACAAGGAAATTCCGGTTGGTTTTGAAGTGTGTGAAGATCTCTGGTGTGAAGATTATCGTAAAGATGGCCAATCGCTCAATCCTACCAAGATGCTGATTCAAAATGGTGCAGAACTTATTGTGAACATTTCTGCCTCTCCTTGGACCTTCGGAAAAAATAATTCACGAGATAAACGCCTTACTTTCCTTAGAAAAGATTGTGGTGAAAAGTTTGTGCCTTTTTTATATGTAAATAATATCGGCGCGCAGAATAACGGTAAAAATATTGTTACTTTTGATGGCGGTTCTACAGTATATAATGCTGATGCAAAACCGATTGCTTTGTGTAAAGAAGCATATAGGGAAGAATTGCTTTTGGTAGAAACTGAAAAAATCGCGAGGAGTTCTGTTCTAGCAAGAGCAGAAAAACCGTACATTGCCCAGAAACTTGATGCTATCATTACAGGTATTCGTCATCTTAAAAATATTCAAGGTCGCGAAGAACATCCTAAATTCTTATTGGGCATGAGCGGAGGAGTAGATAGCAGTGTTGTAGCAGCGCTTCTCGTAATGGCAGTGGGTGCTGAAAAAGCTTTAGGGATAAATATTCCCACAGAATTTAACTCAGAAGCAACAAAGTCTGCTGCGAAATATGTAGCAGAACAATTAGGTATTGCAGATATGGTACTTCCCATTTCTGAACTTACTGCAGTCAATGAAAAACTTCTACAAATGTATACTCCTGACGGAAAGCCAAGAAAATTAACTGCCGTGCAGAAAGGCAACATTGCAGCGAAGATTAGGGGGACTAACATCCTTTCAAATCTCTCGCCCATGTACGGCGCGTTGTTTACAAATAATGGAAACAAGCTGGAAGTTGCATTGGGTTATGCTACATTGTACGGCGATGTCAATGGTGCGATTGCCCCTCTTGCTGATTTAACCAAAACTGAAGTGTATGAACTTGCGAGATATCTCAATGAATCTTTCTTTGGCAGAGAAGTAATCCCTTGGAAATTAATCCCTGATAGACTGCATCGCTTTAAAAAAGATGACATCATACCTTCTGCAGAATTAGAATTCAATCAAATTGATCCTATGAAATTCGGCTACCATGATGCTTTGCTGATGATGCTTACTGACTATCAAATCAAAACAGGAGAAGATTTTCTCCAATATTTCCTTGACGGAAATCTCGGGTTAAAAATAGAGCAAACACTTGGACAAATTCATCCGATAGAAGAAGGATTTGGTTATCAGTTGATGCAACGCTGGGGTGTGCATGATGCAAAAACATTCGTGGAAGATTTAGATTGGTTCCTGCCTTTGGTCACAACAAGCATTTTCAAGCGTGTACAAGCACCACCTATTATCATCACCAGCAAAACTGCTTTTGGGTATGATCGACGAGAAAGTATGCTCCCTTGGGTTCCTACACGGGCATACGAGAGATTGAAAGAAGAAATTTTAAAATTGGGAGAATATCAGCCATTAAAACTCTTATAAAAAGCAAGTGATAGTTTAGTCAAATATGCGGGATTTCGTAGGACCGTAGTAAGGTGAATTATTCACTATCAAAATAGATTTTTCTTTTCCATTATACGACGCATGCGTTGCCAACGGAATTAACTACACTATTTTCTTGCTAATGGCAACAACCATCTCAGCAGCGGTATCAGGCGTCTTGTCTAGGTAGCGCCGGAGCTTTCCATAGGAAAGTCACGAACGGAGCAGGGTGGAGTAAGTGAAAAAGAACAGCAACAAGCTGTGGATTTTCTTTAAAGAGACATTTTGCAAAAAAAAATAGATACAAAACTGTTGTTCTACTCTTGAAGTTTTTTTCTTTTTTTTTGTTATTTTTTTGTATTTCTCCAAAATATTTCTTTTCAGATAGTCACGCCTTCCTTCAAAATCATCTTCATATAACTGTTCTCTTTTTTCTTCAGAGCAAATTCCTGAGGAGTATAACAAAACATCTCCAGAGGAGGTTTATATTTCCATCCTTTAGAGCTTAGATACATTCGCTCTAGAAAAGGAACGTCTTGAAAATATTTAGACACAAGTAATACATCAACATCGCTATGCTTCAACGCATCACCTCGTGCACGGCTGCCATAAAGAATCATTTTTTCTACTTTCATTTTTTTGGAAAGGATGACCTTGAAACTCTTCAATTGTTTTACAATTCCAATTTCTGCTTTACCCATGCAATAACCTCCACTGCTTTTCTTAGGTGTGTAGAAGAAGTACTTTCTGTATGAACTTCTGCAGGAACTCCGGAAGCAGCATCAGGATAGCGAGAAACAGCGTATTCAGGATTAAGCAGGGCACAAGCATCAAATATTTCTCTTGGCGCTTTTGCATCTTTTGCAAAATAAATTAAACTGTGGCCTAACGCAGGTTCTTTGTGCGTATGCAAATATAATGCTTTTAGAGCTTTCTCTGCTGCTTGTTGCGACCAAAAAGAGCAAGCATAATACTTTTTATTCTTGAGATCTACCTTAGCTGTTTCTAAGTCTTCAACAGCTTGTTTCCACCAATCAAGTGCTTCTTTGCGCATAGATTTCAGATGTCAAACTTCTTTAAATAACTTTCTAAATAATTCTTTGTCCAAAATGTAAATCTAATAAGATTACAAAAAAAGGCTTTCGCCATAACATTGTCAAAAATAAAAAATCATCTTCACCAGCATGATAATATCAAAGCACCACAATATTTATATATAAGTGTGTATCTTACACTAAGTATTAAAAAAGTAGAAAAACAAAAAGAGAAGAAAAAGAGATTAAAAAAAACAAAAATAAAAAAGATTAGAAATAAACAAAATTTAGAGAGGCAGAGCATGACTCAAAAACATCGACCACAAAATCATCTTACTACAGACATAATTTATCATCATAATTCTACGCCAGGAATTGTTCTCATCACCAGAAAAAATCCTCCTTACGGAATAGCTATCCCGGGAGGTTTTCTTGAAGAAGATGTAACTCTGGCAGAAAATGCCATGAAAGAACTTCAGGAAGAAACAGGTATAGTTGCGCTGATAACTAAAA
Source organism: Candidatus Woesearchaeota archaeon (assembly GCA_016185685.1). GTDB lineage: Archaea > Nanobdellota > Nanobdellia > Woesearchaeales > GW2011-AR9 > JACPNC01. The sequence continues at coordinate 4,532 of JACPNC010000023.1, forward strand.
AGAATCTTTTTAACATTTATGATACCCCTAACCGTGATCCACGAGGAAGGATGGTAAGCCACGTGTATGCGATTGAGGGAAATGCTTTACCTACTGCTGGAGATGATGCAGCAACTGCTAGAGTATACAGCATTGCAGAGATAGTTTCTTCTTTACAGCAAAACAAATTTGCTTTTGATCATGAAAAAATCTTGTGCGATTATCTGAAAGAAAAAAGATATCTCAAACAGATGTGAAACTATGACTAAACCCTACCAACGCCTCGGCGTAATTGGAAGATTTAAACCTTTACATAAAGGGGGAGCAGTGATGCTAGAAACACTTTGTGAAAAAGCAGACCATGTCATCATCGGCATTGGCAGTAGTAATAAGTACAATGTGAGAAATCCATTTACAGCGGAAGAATCTCAAGCCATGGTGGAAGCATTCTTATCTTCTCGTTTTAATAATTATGAAATTCTTTATGTGCCTGATTTTGCTCATATTTCAGGATATGAAGATGGGCAACAATGGCGCGTATATGTGAAAGAACATTTTGGAAAATTGGATGCTTTTGTCTCTGGAAATTCCTACGTGGGCGATTTGTTAAAAGAAGACTATCCTATTATTCACCCTGCAGATTTAATCTCTGCTGATAAAAAAATAATGATGCGAGGAAGTGCGGTGCGTTTAGAAATGGCCCGTGGGGGAGATGCTTGGAAAGAAATGGTTCCAGAAAACGTTGCAAAATACCTAGTTGAAAATAAACTTATTAATCGTTTTAGAAAAGAGTTTGGATTGCAAACCTTAATTGCGCTTGTAGATGGTGTAGAATATACACGTTCAGAAACAGAAGAAGAAGAAAAAGAACATCCAAAAGAAGAATAAAAATTAAGATTCAAATAAAAAAAATCAAAAACACAAAACAACAAACAAACCATGACAACTATCGGCAATTATAAAATTGTACGAGAAATCGCTGAAGGCGGATTTGGTAGAACATACGAAGCGCGCCATCTTCTACTTGATGAAAAAGCCTGCTTAAAACAAAACTTAAAAGTAACTCCTGAAGATGAAAAACTTCTGCGCCAAGAAGCAAAATTGTTATGGAATATCCAACATTATTCTCTCCCAGCAATGCGCGATTATTTTAAGATTTCTGATGGGAGTTTTATTATGGCCATGAGTTTTGTAGAAGGAAAAACTCTTGAACACAGTGTAAAAAAACATACTGCCATCCATCCTGAAGATGTCTGTTGGATTTCACAACGAGTATTAAACGCATTAAATTACTTGCATTATCATGGAATTATTCATGGAGATGTAAAACCAGCAAATATCATCGTTCAGCCGCAGTTACATAATGCATTTCTTGTTGATTATGGTCTTTCCAGCTTGCGACCAAAACGGTACTCTGCTACTATCGGGTATACCCCAGTATTTGCTGCGCCGGAATTTACCCAAGGAAAAACGCCCTTGCCCTCATCAGATTTGTATTCACTTGGTCTTACCATGATATACGCTTTAGGAGGAGATCCTATTGCAAAAAGTATGCCAAATCACGTTCCACAACCCATTCAAGATTTTTTCAAACAGTTTGTTGTTTATGATCCATTGGATAGACCAGATTGGCAGAAAAAAGATTTGGTAGAACGGTTGTCAGACATTCGCTATGAAGTTTTTGGACGCAGACACGTAGCTGAATCAACAAAGAAGTGAATTACTAAAAAAAGTAAAACTACGATTAAAAAAGTAAATTTAAAACAAATTTGTAAAAAAATTGAGCTAGCGGATGCTCTCAAAAAATACCGCGGAGGAAAACATGTACAGCTGGGGATCAGACGATACAGCCGGATGGAAAAATCCGGGAGGGTACAAGTACGACGAAGCAAAAGCACCATATTTAGAAGATTTGGCTAAAAAAGCTGAAAAAGAAGGACCAAGAACTTATCTAAAAAAGAGAGAACCAGACATGAAACAGGTGGATCCGAAAGGAAAAACTATTTCCACTCAAAGCAAAAATCCCATCATTTTTGGAATTGATGGCACCGGCTCAATGCAGAAATGGCCGGCAGAATTTTTTGACCGCGCACCATTGTTGTACCAAACATTGTCGCAATATCGTGATGATGTGGAAATCTCTTTTTCAGTCATCGGTGATGCTATAGCAGATGATTTCCCTCTACAGGTGGCAGACTTTGACAAAGGAGTTGCTTTGGATGCAAAACTAAAAGCATTGCATGGCGAAGGCAGAGGAGGACCAGGAATTCGTGAAAGTTATGAGCTCTTTGCTTATTTTATGCTGGAACATGCAGAAACGCCAAAAGCAGAAAAGCCATTCTTATTTATTCTTGGCGATGAAAAATTTTACGATGCCGTAAACCCTGCACAAGTAGAGAAATACATTGGCGATAAACCTCAAGAGATGTCTTCCATAAAAGTATGGCAGGAATTAGCAAAAAGATACGACATTCGCCTTTTGCATAAAGAATATCCAGGAAGAGATGAAGAAGTCCTAACACAGTGGCGTGAGGCAATAGGAACGCAGAACATTGTTCCCATCTATGATTCTTTGCGGGTCGTGGATGTAGCTATGGGTTTAGTTGCAAAAAGCTGGGGACATTTTGATGATTTTGAAAAGAATCTAGGTGCGCGTCAGGATGAAGAAGGAGTAAGTACAGTGATGCAATCAGTACGTGCTGCTCCAGAGTTTGCAGAAGGAATTAAATCCATCTACAAAGGAGCTGTTGCCATTGGCAAGAGCAATAAAAGTAAAAGCCTTATTAAAAAGTAAATAAGGATAAAAAAACAAATAAAAAACAAAATAATTTGAAAAACTGAATGAAATGAAGTTTTTCAAAAGGAGGAAAAAAATGGTAACTAAAAAAATATACGATACAACGGGAAAAATTTTTGAACAAGCGAGTAAATTGTACCAGCCCGGACTACTGGAAGATCTCAAACGTATTGAGCCGGGAGAAATTGTAGTTGTACGTGGGGAATATGATCACGTTGAAGTCTTGCTAGATACATTAAAAATTCCCTACGAAACAATCGGCAAAGAAGAACTGGGAAGCAACAATAGCGGTAGAGTACTGCTTGCAAATTGTGCAACCTATAGTTCAGTGCCAAAAGAAGTCAAGGAAGGAGTAGAAGCTTTTGTCGCTGACGGAGGAAGATTAGTAAGTACGGATTGGTCTTTGGGATTAGTAACAAAAGTCTTTCCAGGTAAGCTAACAATGACAAAAAAAACTGGTGACGATGTAGTAGAGATAGAATGCCCGACAGATATCGCCAGAAGATTCATTGGCATGAATTACGCCCAATGCAAACCTCAATGGTGGTTGGAAAGTAGTAGTGATGTGTACGACATCGGTGAGGGAGTTACACCGATAATAACCAGCGAAGAAATGGAAACAAAATATGGCAAACCTTATGTTGCGGTTGGTTTTCCTCATGGTAAAGGGGAAGTTTTCCATTTCATTAGCCATTTGGAATTGCAGAGGACTCGACAGAAAACTAAAGAACAGTCAGGTAACCTGGATGATTTCCTCAAGAAGATGAAAGTAGAAAAGACAGCTGAGATGGATGACGCAACCGTTGCAGAATTAGAAGCGGCATATAGTACTTTAAGTACGGTTGCTTATCTTTGTCTGAGAACTCCCGTGCTCAATAGCGAAGGGAAGAGTGTGTACTTGGGAGCTTCCAAGAAAAGTGAAGGGCCAAAAAGCATGAAATTGGCATAAAGTAGAAACAAAGCAGGCAAAAAGTTGTTTTTTTATTTTTTTATTTTATTTTTAAGAGAGTTATAGTAATTGTGAAATATTTCCGAACATTTGTTCACAATTACTAATAGCAAATGTGTGATAAAAATATTCGATACTTAACACATTTGCTATATGAAAGAAATTAAAAAAAAATACTTGAAATACAGACAAAAAAATCAGAGAGGCAAAATATGACACTGATGAATAAAACAGCAACAGAAGAAAACAAAGAACTTAAGGGAAAAACACTAGAGAAAACAATAACAGAACCAAAAGCAATCGTGACCGTTCCACCTTATGCTCCATTTATTGATGAGATAGTAGAACATCCGCTCGTTAGTGGGATTCGTTTAAATATAGTCATGCCTCTCAAAGGTAGTAGAAGAGATAACCTCAAACGATTACAAGATCTCGCCGGCTATAAAGATCTCTGGATAGATTTAAAATGCCGTCAATTACGAATAAAAACGTATGGTGTTCCGCCATTTACTGAAGTAGAGTTGTCGCATATTATTGGCGTAAATACTCCAACAACCGCATATTTTACGGGAGGAAAAGAAGGAAAAATACCAGTAACTGTGCTTGCTGTTGAAGGAAACAAACTAATAATGCAAGATGGACCCCATCGTGTAGTTGGACCGGGAGAAAGTATAAACATCCCAGATTCTTCATTAAAGATTGAAGGATATTTTACAGAGACCGATTTACAATATATCACTGCTGCAAAAGAAATAGGTTTGCATCGCTACATGCTTTCATTTGTAGAAAAAAAAGAAGACATAGATGCCTTGCGTGGATTTGATAAAAATGCAAAAATAATTGCAAAGATTGAATCACAAAAGGGATTAGGATATGTTGCAAAAGAGTGGAATAAAAATCAGGAAACTCGCTTAATGGCTGCACGGGGAGATTTGTATATGGAAGTGAAAAAACCGCATGAAATCTTAGATGCTGTAGAAGGAATTGTTGCAAAAGATCCATCGGCCATTGCCGCGTCAAGAATTTTAGATTCTTTTGCAGATTCATTAGAACCTACCTGTCAAGACATCAGTGATATTGATAACCTCTTGCGCATGGGTTATCGTACCTTTATGCTTGGAGATGAAGTCTGTTTACGAAGAGAATCCGTGCTTAGTGCATTAAATTTATTAAACGCAGTGTGTGAGAGGTATAAAGGAAAGTAAGAGATAAGTAAATTTGCCAGAAAGACTTAAATATAACCTTAATTAAGGTTATAATAACCCCAATAAAGGTTAAAATGAACCTCATAACATTTTTACAGAACAATGAAAATTCACGAAAGGTTTTTGGAAAGCGTGAGCTCAAGATTATTGAAAAACAACTTTTAGGCATTTCGCTCACCCAATCTGAAGCAAATAGACTCTCGCGAGACATCAGGAGAAAATTTTTGTTTATCAAAGAGTGCTCTCATTTTGAACGGGATTTTCCTCTTAAAAAAGGAGCAGAGATTAAAAAACAGATCTCTGAAATTAAAGAAACAATCTTAAAGGACGTATCATCGCCAAGAATTACAAAAATAGTTCTCTTTGGGTCTACTGTAGAAAATAAACTCACTTCCCGCTCAGATATAGACGTTGCAGTTATTTTTGAGCAAATAAACTTACAAGAAGCCACATTATTTAGAAAGCGGATTCTCGGAAAATCCCCGAGTCGCGCTGATATTCAGGTGTATAATATTCTCCCCACTAAAATAAAAAAAGAGATAAATCTCAAAGGAAAAACACTTTATGAGCGCGCAAAAAATTAAAGAAAATCCTGAAAAATGGCTATCCCCTACCATGAATGGTGGGGATTTACGCCATTTTTCCTAGACGGATTTTCTAAAATGAAAAGTAGCGAAATCTCAGCATTCATCTCCAACTATTAATAGTGGAGATTTCTGCTCTTTTCATTTAAAGATAAAATTGAAGAAGTAGAACAATATTTAGAAGAACTTACTACTTTTCTTCCTGATGATTTTGAAGTATACGAACATAATGTGGAAAAAAAAGCGGCTTGTGAACGTTATTTTGAAAAAATCGTGGAGAGCTTAGTTGATATTTCTTTTCTTGTTCTAAAAGAAGAAGGAGGGAGAATTCCAGAAGAAGACACACAGGCATTTGATCTGTTGAGTAAAAAAGAAATAATTCTAGAAGCTCTCTCCACACGCTTAAAAGAAGCAAAAGGCATGCGAAATATATTGGCTCATGAATATGGAATTGTTGATGACCGGATTGTTTTTGAATCTATAACTTCAGAGCTTGTTGAAGATACAAAAACATTTTTAAATGCAATAAAAAAATATCTCAGAGGTAAAAAATGACTGCAAAAAGCACAATAGAACACTATCAATCCGTATTTTTAGGCTGCGCTATCGGTGACGCTTTAGGCATGCCAGTGGAAGGAATGAAACCTACACAGATTCAGAAATATGTAGGAAGGATAACTGAATTTATTGATCCAGTAGAAGTGCGAAATGATAAAGGCGCTTTAATCTGTATAGATGAATTTGGCAAATTGGGATATTACAACATTAAATTATTTGCAGGAGAATATACGGACGATACTATTCGCACCATTGCTTTGGCAGAATCATTGATTCATTGCAAAGAAATAAATTTAGAAGATATTGCTCAAAGACAGCTTGCAGAATATACAAAACGACTGCGAAAAGACGGAACAGTCAAAGGAGGTTTTGGAGGAACCACCATAGCAGGATTCAAAAATCTTCAAGCAGGAAAATCATACCAAGAATCAGGAGTTATTGGAGGACCAGGAAATGCTCCGGGTATGATGATGCATCCTCTTGGTTTGTATATGGATACGAAACAAGTAACTGAAGGAATTGAAAAGATTTTACAAGCGGCAATTGCTATAGGAAAAATTACTCATCTCGATCCACGTTCGCTCGCTTCTGGTGTTGTGCAAGCACATGCTATTTATGGAATTTTAAATGGCAATACACGGGAAGATTTCTTGTCTGCAGCAGAAGCGGTGTGCAGAAGATTTGAACAGCCAGCAACACAAGAATTTTCTTTAGCAGAGCAAGGAAGTTTATTGGAGCGACTAGAATGGACCACTTCACATCAAGATGTTTCTACTGAAGAAGCGCATCAGCACTTAGGGTCGGGAAGTAAAGTATATTCTTCTTATCCCTTTGCTTTGTTCATGATGCAGAAATACTGGGATGATCCCGTTGAAGGATTGATTGCAACGGTGAATTACGGCGGCGATTGCGATACTACCGGGGCAATCTTTGGTGCGCTTGCAGGAGCGCGGCATGGACTGTGCTGGCCAAAAGAGTGGATGGAAACAGTGCAGAATGGTGAGTATTTGAAAAAACTTGGAAGCAAGATGTGGGAGATGAAAAGAGAGTAAACATGGACAAAAAAAAATGCTCTCCTAAAAAACTTCGACATTTCTTTGTAGAAATTTCACCAGAATATCCTTTTAAAAAAGCATTTCTTTTTGGTTCACGAGCGTGGGGAAAGCCGCGGTATGATAGTGATGTGGACTTATTGCTAGTTTCTGAAAAATTTAGGAAAAAAGAGAGGTTAGACCGTTCTCCTCCCCTTTATTTAAAATGGAATCTCGAGTATCCGGTAGATTTTCTTTGTTTAACACCTGAAGAATTTGAGCATAAGAAGAAACTTATCGGCATTGTTCAAACTGCGGCTAAGGAAGGAATCAGAATAGTTTAGAGTTATTACTTTTCAAGAGTAAAGTATATAAATAAGACGCTAAAAGAAGCTTCTATGAAACACCCCATTACCGCTTTAGACGAAATTATACTTGCACAATTTCAGAAAGTTACCGATAAAGCCGCAAAGTGTGGATATAGTAAGTATGATTTGAAAACTCCAATTGATTATATCTCTGGAATTAGTATGAGTAGTACTGGCTGTTACATAATTGGAGCAGCAGTTTCTTCAGAAATTTCTAGTGGAAGTATTTTTGCTGTCGGATTTGGAACTTTATATGCACTTGCAGGAATTGGAATTACATTAATCATAGGTAGAGCCAATACAAAAAATGAAAATAAAGAATTAGAAAAAATGATAAAAACAGGCGCCGCCCAACTCCCAGAATTAGATATCGGAAGTATATTTTATCGACTTTCTTGCCTTGGATTTGGAAGTCGCGCAATTTATAATGGCGCTTGTCAATTAACTCAAGCAGTGCCAACCATGGATAATTTCCAAGACCACATTTATGGTGGACTGATTATTGCTTCTTTAGGGATTGCAGCAGTAACAATGGGCATCGGAAACTATCTCAAAAACACCACCATGATTCCTCCAAGAACCAAAAAGCTCCACCAGCGATTGTATGAAAAAGCAAAAGATTTTTTATCTCCTGCTCCGCAATTACAACCGGTGAGAGTTCCTGTAAACAACAATCTTGAAAATTCTCTTCAAAGTGCTTTTGAAAATTCTTTTGAAAAACATCTTGAAGATTATTCTGGGAGTTACTCATGAACCCCCTCATCGTTTACAAAAAAAGCGTGTACGAACTCTACAAAGACTCCCCTGACCCAGAAGTACGTGCCTATGCTCAGGAAAACGAAATAAAGTTAAAGAAAGGATCAGAAGAACAAAAAAGGACTCTAGAAACGATCACCTCAGCAGTACAACACTTAGGAATGAGTTATAAAGAATTATATCGCGCAGAACTACAGAATTTATCTCCAGAAGATTTTGCTAAACATGATTTGATTATTAGCGTTGGTGGAGATGGCACTTTCTTAGAAGTTTCTCACTACCTTCATCAAGCAGATGTGCCGTTACTGGGAGTAAATTCTGATCCAAATAGTAGCGTAGGTTTTTTCTGCTCTGCTTATAGAGAAAATTTTGCTGAGATACTAGAGAATATAGGAACTCTGCCCCGCACACAACTTCCCCGTTTGCAACTGATCAGAAACGATATATCTTTACCAGAGCTTGTTTTAAATGACGTTCTTTTTGCGCATCATAATCCGGCTTCTAACACCCGATTTGTCTTAGAAGTGAGTAAAGAGCCCATTAGCAACCAAGAAAAAAAAGACATTAGCAATGAAGACAACAAAGAAAAAAAAAATAAAAAAGAAAAAGAATTTGAACCTTCAATTTCCTATCGCGGTAGCAACGGAATTTTAGCGTGTACTTCTTCTGGTTCGACCGCTTGGATGTACCAGTTGGGTGAAGAACCATTTGACTTTTCCTGTTCGCTTCTTAAGTATCGTGTACGTGATGCACGTGGGGAGCAAGGACGTTTTGCTCAGGAATTAAAAATAACTTCCCAAACAAGGGAAGGAAAAATTTGGATTGATGGTGCGCATTTAAGTTATGATTTGGGTTTAGGCGGAGTACTAGAAATCCAGCCAGGAACTCCATTGCTGGTAGTAGGAGATTTGCAGGAGAAAAGAAAAAAATGGCTGAAGAAACAAAAGGCTAAAGAAACAAAAGAAGTGAAACTATGAACCATCACTCTGAATTAGAGAAACTCGTACATCTCAAACGATTAAGAGAGAAAGAACAAGAAGAAAAAAGAAGTAGAGAAGAACAAAGCCAAGAACAAAGCTTTCAAACTCAAACCACTACTTCTACCGCTTCTCAAGATTCCCCTCATCACTCTCTCTATCCTCTTTTACAGCAAGGACAAACTATCTCTCCTGAAAGCCATTCTCCATACACCATTCAACAACTTCTATATCAAGCTCCTGAGCGCCAAACTTATCTTGCTAGACATCAAGGAGAAGAAGTAACTCTAAAAGTTGTTACTTTACTTAATCGTTCCGCAGTAGAAGAAGTACAGCGCCTTCAAGAGCGCCTGACACAAGTTAATGCCGTTCTTGATCGCGAATGTAAAGTATTTGCTCTCAATTCCTTGCAATATGCTGTTGCGAGCACCTATCTTCCGGGAGATGACCTAAAGCAAGTTATTGAAAAAAGAAAAAAAGCATTTACAGAAGAAGAAACCATTGATTTTCTTGTCCAAATGCTGGAAGGAGATTTGGGAACTCTGCATGGAAAGAATTCTGTAAAAGGAGACGGCTGGACACATGGAGATATTAAGCCAAGAAATATTGTATTAACCACTGGAAAAAATGAATCTGGAGAAAATGAGACAGAAAAAAAATATTCATTGATTGATTTTGGAAATATTCACAGAGATAATGCAGAAAGAACGCTCACTTTACGTGATTTAGAAGGCAGTTGGAATTACCGCAAATCATGGAAGAGCACCTATGAAAAAGAAGACGATTATTTTTCCCTTGCGCGCGTAGGATACTTTTTACTCACGGGAAATGATCCTGCCTTGCTGTTAAGCGGTACTGACAGCATGCAGCAGCGCGTTGATAAAGAGCAGTTCAGAGCATTACCAGTGCGTAAAGAATTGCAGGATATCTTGCTAAGGATGCAAGGATATGGAAAACAGTATCATGGGATTGAAGGGATGGTGGAGGAGTTAAAAGGATTAGGAAAAGAAAAAATTGAGCAAGATCTAAAAGTTGGATTGAATGAAGAAATACACTGCGGAATAGAAAAATTCGCCATAATTGCAAGTATTGGTACATTAATTGGAGCAGGAGTATTTTTAGTAACAGCACTTTTAAGTTCTTCTGAACAAAATACTTCAATTTATTCACAGCCGCCAGCACAAATTGAAACTGTACGAGAAAAATCTTCACCCCCCTGTTTTATTACCACAGGAAGAGGACAGACAAGCAGGTCAAACTTAGATGCAAACTGCGATGGCATCATTGACAATAGTTTTGAAGAAAAAATAAAAGGAGTAGAAGGCACAGTAAAAGATTTTTGGATGACAGAAGGAGAAATCCACATAAACAATGATGTTTTTTCGGTGTCAGGTCCTTCAGAGTATATAATCCTTCCAGAAGAAGGGAGATGTGAAAAAAACGATGATACTTGTGATAGTAGGGTTGACTATTATGCTCCGAATGGTCCAAACGGTCTTGGAGGAAAAGGATATTCCTATCCTTACTGATACCCACAAATCCATCGGAGAAGAGCAATCCGGACATAACTCCGGGGTAGATCACAGCAGGTATCAACATCACCCCAAGTCTCTCAAGTCTTGTCTGCGAGGAAGATCACCTATTTCTCTGAAAAATTTTTGCGCAGAGTATGGCATCCACTACAAAACTGTTGGAAAATTGGTTGTCGCTATGAACGACGCGCAGGTTTTGGAACTGCTAAAATATAGAGAAAATGCAGATGCCGCAGGCAGGGAAACAGGAATTTCTATCACCACAGAAATTCTTAGCAAGGGAGATGTAAAAAAATTAGAACCCAATATTTATTGTGAAGCAGCATTGCACACTCCAAATACAGGAATTGTAGATGCCGCGGCATATGTTAGAACTCTTGCTGATCTTGCTGAACAGCAGGGAGTTAATCTCCTTAAAAACGCGCCCGTTACTAATGTAAAGCAAGATGGCAGTGGTTTTATCTTGCAAGTAAAACAGGGAGAACAAGAATACGAATTTCATGCGGAGGTAGTTATTAATGCCGCAGGACTTTATGGAGATACTATCGCTAAAATGGTGAATCCAGAATTTCCTTACACTATTCGTCCTTTGCGTGGAGAATACATGAAATTCAACACTCGCGCGCGCGCAGAATTAAGCATGAGCGGCAAATGCGTGTATCCCGTACCTACGATTATTGAAGGAATGTTTGATGAATATGGTCAGGCAAAGAAAGCTGCAGGAAATCATCTTACACCCATTTTTAATGCGGAAGGAAATATCAGTAATTGGGTGTGGGTGGGACCGTTGCATAAAGTTGTAGAGAGGAAAGACGACTATTGGACTGAGCGTATGTCTGCAAAAGATTTTGTTTTGAATCTTCCCTTCTTTCCTCAACTCTTAGAAACAGATTTGCAAGAAGAACAAACAGGGATTCAAGTAAAAATTCCCGGATATGATGATTGGATTATTCAGCGTGACTCTAAATATCCAAACTTAGTGCACTATATTGAAGATTCTCCCGGCATGAGCGGAAGTTTAGATTCTTCACAGTATTTAGTGGAAACTGTTCTCAAATATCTTTTTCAAAGCAGGGAATTGTTTGCAGATGATCTCAAAGTACATATCCCTCCTGATTTTGCTGAACAAATTGCTCCGCATCTTGAAGCATTTGAATACTTTTCAAAATTTCCCTACGAGTCATGGAAACCCAATCAAACACGGGTTGATTTCGTTACTCGTTACGCTTCCAGCGAACGCTTATTAGACATTGCCTGCGGTGGACACCCCGTAACAGCAGAGATACAAATTCCTTACAAAGCAGGGATGGACATTTCTCCCAAAGCAGCAGTAATGGCAAAAGATACCTTTGATGACTTTTATTTATGCGATTTTTCAGCAACTACCACAGAATATCTCCAGCAATTAGGAACATTTGATACCATTGTTTGTTCAGAATTCTTGGAACACACTCGAGATTCTTCTGCAGTAATTCAAAAAATGCTGCCTCTTTTAAATCCTGATGGAAAATTAATTATCACTGTCCCTAGCGGAGAAAGTATGGCCATGCGCTTGGACAAATATCTTCACCATGGAGAATGGAAACGCTTTGAATGGTTCCACAAAACACACTTTAATCTTCTTTCTTTGCCAGAGTGGAAAGAAATATTTGTAGAAGCAAGATTAGTAGAGAAAGTTTTTGATTTCCGCCCTTCGGATTTGGTAGAAGGATTTCCTAAAGAGAATTTTCCTGGATGGAAGCAAGTGTGCGCGCTAGCGCCAAGATATTTAGGCCATCAGTATTTTTTTGTGTTGGAAAAGAAGAATTAGAAAGAAAATTAGGATAATCAATACCCCCAACTCTCTTAAGATATAATCTATATTCACAACATTTTAATATTCATCCTCAATTTACAAAGCCGTGAAGAAAGACCACTCTAAAAATCCAATTAATACTATCCGTCAAGGTAACGGGCAATGGGATTTCACAAATTTCATGCCACGAATTTCTGAGCCAGAAACTCCAAAAGATAAATTCACCCAAGCATTTCACTCATTAGATCATGCCCTCCGCAATAACGAAATACGAGAGAAAACACGCCTTCCCTACTACATCCATACCCAAGAAGAAAAACAAGGAATTTTTCGCATAGGTGAAAGAGAAATAAATGTACGCGAATGCCCATTTGAATTAGAAGGTCTTCCCGTTACACCTCATCAAAAAGAATATATGCATAACTACACAAGAGAACTACGAAAATTTGTTGAAAAAGCCATGTCTAGAAATTTTACACCTACCAATAGATATTTTGCAACGGTCACTCTTGAGCCAAATAATTTAGCCCACCCTTTATATGTTGCTTTAGCTGCATCTATGGATTTTAACGGCTGGTGCAGTGGAGTGATAATTCCTTTGCAAGACATACATCAGCGAGTACTGTATCAGATAATAGACGAAGACGATACAAGTAAGTTTGACAAAAAAGACATGTTAGGAACAGGATTCATGTATCTTGACAAAAAAAAAGAAATAGCTTTTCATGAAATCACTCCATTAGAAATGCTTTAAATTTCAAAAATGACAGCTGACGATGAATTCATAAATGAAATCCGTTTAGGAAATTCCTATTACGATTTTACCAATTTTATGCCCAAATTTTCAGAACACAAATCAAATTCACTAAAACCAAATGATAGATTTGCTGATGCATTTTACCATTTAAGTCAAGCACTCCATCAAGCAGAAGAAAGAAGAAAAAAGTACTCTGTTTCAGAAAAACACCAAGAAAATATAACGTATCCTTTCGAAACAGGAGAAGAACAACAAGGCATTTTCAGAATAGAAGGACAGGCAGTTAATCTCTGCAAATTTCCGTTCACTACGGTGGGCATGATTTCACAAAATTCTCCTTACAATTTTCTATTCCCTTACACTAAATTCTTGGAAGCATTTGTAGAAAAATCATTCCAAAGAAAATACGAAGAAAGAGTAAATTATTATTCAGCAGTCAAAGTATACCATGGAGAGCTACCAGAGGTAATCGTTCCTAAAGCCGCCGATATTAGCTTTGATCGTATGTACCGTGCATGCTTAATTCAGCCAGCAAAAGGAAAAGAAAGAATTTTATATCAAATAACCGATGGAGATTACCAAGAAGTCTTCGGTGCCGGTTTTTTATATAAACATAAAGAAAAAAATCTCCAAATACAAGAGATAAAGAGACTATAAAAAAAATCTATTTTTTATCCTGAAAAAAGCGAGATACATCTATCGCATTCAAGATAAGCTTTTATTCAAGAAAAACCCCTGTTCTGAACTATATATCTGTACTCTACTATAACAATGCTTAAATACCCTCTTTTCCAGCATATTCTCAGTAGAAAAAATAATAAAATAAACTAAAATGGTAACTATCCGTACACAAGTAAAAGATCTTTTAAAACAGTTAGGAGTAGATAATATGTCCGGCGATTTCCAGAATAAGTTGGATGAAAAAGTGAAACAAGTACTTCTTGATGCCTGTAAGCGCGCGCAAGAAAATGGCAGAAGGACAGTGATGGGAAGAGACATTTGATTTCTTTTAAACCTATCTCAATTCCCCATTAAATAATTGACACAAATACATTACTTCCCGTTCTAAATCTAACTGCTGGCAAACTTTTTCCGGCCAATACTCACAACTTTCATTTAAAGCCCATTCTGTCGTAACATACTTTTTAAAATCTGCTTGAGTAAGATGTCGAGAAGCTACATCTTCCAAAGTGCCATAAACACTCATAGTAATCTCCGGATAATAAATACCAATCATTAACCCATTTCTTACTGGTTGTAAAAAACTGGTCCGGGAATTGCTTACTCCTTTTTCCAAATCCACCCTATCCTGCTTCACTGCTGAATTATGTTGCTCATAACATTTCTCATCAAGTGAATTCCTAGCGACTATAAATAAGATTGTTTTTTTTTCTGCTCCTTTTTCAATTTCAAAAGAGATCATTTTTTCATGACACGCTTCACGATTTTCGCCATTTGGCCGTAAGAGAGTTCCTTCAGTGATGATGACATAATGAATAAATCCTACTTTTTGCTGAAAATTAAGTTCGGAGCAGAAGTATGGCGGAGATTGTTCTTTTTCATGCGGAATATTTTGTTCAGGAAATTCTTCTTGTTGAAGACCAGAGAGAGAAGGTTGTTTTTCTGAAAGATACTCTTTATTCTGAGAACACGCTCCAAGACTTACAGCCAAAGCCAAACTTAAAAAAGTGTTATTGACCATTTTTGTGATTAAATTCAAAATCATTTATAAAGTCGCCTTTTGTACTTCATACCAAAATACCATAAATCCCGAACAAATAATGTTATTTTGGATACATGAAATTAAAGAAATAGTACAAATAAGTTCAACAAGAATATAAATAAGAGAACACATTTTCTAATTCTTATGAAAAGTAAAGAACACTCTGCCTTACCAGACTGGAATGACCCTACTCTTGAAGATAAATTAACTTCTGCTTATAAGATTACATCAATCAGCGAAAAAGAAAAAAAGATTGTCCAAGAACTTCTTGCGCCGCTGAAAGAAACACACCCCATTACCGCATTTCACTATCAACATAGCATAAGGGTAGGCCTCTATGCTCAAAAAATTGCCTCTTGGCTCCATCTTGATCAAAGAGAACTTTTTCTAGGTGGATTACTGCACGATATCGGAAAATCCTGCGTTCCGCTGGAACTACTTGCAAAGACAGACCTTCGCTTGAATAATAAAAACAGCAGATGGACTGCGAAAGATAAAAAAAGAATGGAAGTACATGTGATGGAAGGATATCACAGGATAAAAGAAAAAGCACAAGAATATCTTCCGTTAGAGATTATTGCTGATATCGTCGTGCGACATCATCGCTATCAACCCAATCCGTATCCTGAGCAACTTCCACCATTTCCCCATCAGTACAATAATGATACAAAAGAAAGAATTCAACTCTACGCGCAATTAGTTGCTTTAGCAGATAAATACGACGCACTGCATCGTATCACTAAAATCCCTCCTTTTACTGCAGAAGAGATAAAAGAGAAAATGCATCATCTTACTCCAGAAACAAGGCTTTTAGTAGACGCATTGTATCAAGTACGGGAATTTAAATCATTTTTACATTGAATTCATCATTCTTATATCGTTTTAAAACAATATGTTCTGCCCAATCTGTCACGGGAATTTCTAAGAACATTTTCTTATTAAGAAATTCTTCAAAATGCTCATTGTCATTAAAAAAACCGATACAAACAATAGAATATTCACCAGAACATCGGTAAACTTTTGTAAACTCGTGGTAGTCTGACAATTTTTTCAAAGAAGAGGCAAGCGAATCAGGTCTTACATTAATAGAAAAGACAACCTGAATATTCTTTCCAAAGCGTGATGAAGATAATTTAGGATAGTATCCTTTAAGGTATCCCCTTATCTTTAGACGTTCCATTCTGTAACGGATTGCATTTTCAGTAAGTTTTAATTGCCTTGCTACCGTAGCGATTGGAACTCTCGCATCAACATCTAACATCCGCAAAAAAGCAAGGTCTTTTTTATCCAATTTTTTATCCGATTTTTTATTCATCATTTAAGATAATATACTTTCTTTTAAATATTTTTCTGATTCATCAATGGCATTGTTTATTTATTTCATTTTCATCAAGAAGCGTTAATATACCGTCCACTCCCACATTTTATTATGATTCAAAATATAAGATGATGCAAAATATAAGATGGTTTGATATATGAAAAACATACACCCCCATTTCTCAAAAATTGCTCACAGGTACAGGAATTTAAGAACGACCGATGTAGAACCAATTCTCTTTATTAAGAAGAAGCTGCAAAAGAATCAAAAAATAGTGGCCGTAGATATTGGTTGCGGAGCAGGCAGATACGATTTAAAGCTGTTCCAATATCTCGGTAAAAAAATATTTCTCTATTGTTGTGATGCAAATCTGGCGATGCTAAAAGAATTAAAAAAATTTTTAGAAAAACATGAGATTCGGAATTTCAAAACAATAAAAACGCTTGCAAATAAAATACCGCTTAAAAATAATTCTTTAGACTGCATATTTACATTTAATGCCATTCATCATTTTGAAGTTTCCCAATTCTTGAGAAAGTCTTCATCTATCCTCAAAAAAGGAGGGTACTTATTTATTTATACACGATTGAAAAGCCAAAATCAAAGGAATATCTGGGGGAAATATTTTCCTCTTTTTAATAAAAAAGAGACCAGACTTTATGGATTAAATGAACTAAAGAATTTGCTGAAGAAAACGCCGCTGTTAAAAATAAAAAATATAGAATATTTCAAGTATAACCGGCTCTCTTCGTTGGATCGGCTTCTAGAACAGGCACAGAAACACCACTACTCAACATTTTATTTATACAATAAAAAAGAATTTGAAAACTCAGTGGAGAGATTTAAAAAAAATATTCAATTGAATTTTAAAAATTTAAATAAGATTAATTGGGTTGACGAAAATATCCTATTAGTTCTACAAAAGGAGGTAAACTAACATGGCAAAATGTGAAAAATGCGGTAAAGAGTTCCCAGAAGGTACCGAACATGTTTGTTCTTCATCAGAGGAACAAAAACCAGAAACGGGCACGTCTTAAGAAAGAAAATCAACGCCTGAATATAAACTTTATTTTTTTTATTTTGTTTTCACTCTTCTTTCTTAATCCTCACTTTCGGTGGAGGAGGAACAGGAAATAATTGTTCTATCCCTTCATCTAACTTACCCTCAGAGGTCCCTGCTGAATGCGGTTCAAACATGAAAGTGTGCTTCACTGAAGGATTCACAGAAGGATTGACAGAAGGAACAGTACCGGAAGCCACTACTGGCGAATTATTCTCAGAAAATGATCCTAACGATGGTTCTTTTACCTCAGGATGTTTTTTCAGAAACAGTTGCAATTGCATTTCCCACTGTCGCATCTGCTGATCTAAAATATGAATTTTGCGTGGATCTTTTTCTAATAATTTCATAATTTCTAACTGCCGTTTTAATGCTTCTAATTTTGTCCGTAATAATCGTGCTCGCTGCAAGCGAGAATGCACTCCTTTTTTTTGCATATTCTGCATCTGCATATTCTGCTGCGACATCAATTCACGGGCAACTCCCCGTTTCGCTAAAGATTCTCCCAGTAAATGAACTAACTTGTCCACTCTTTTTGCCATATCTTTATCTGCCGCTGCAGAAAGTTTTTTCTTTAAAAGAGCAACTTCTTTTTTCAATGTTGTTATTTTAAGAGAATCTTGCTGTTTAATATGTTCTTCCATTTCCAACAGGCGGGAAACTTTATGTTCTAAATGGAGAATTTCTTTACGTAAACTTAACTTGGGAACTTTTTTCTGCGCTGAAAGATATTTAATCTCATTTAATTTCTTAGTGATTTCTATTCGAGAAAAAGTTTGCCTTTGCTTCTGATCAACTTTTGCAGCAGTTACTAAGAATTGAAATGCCTGAAGGGAAGTCATGATAAATTTTTTCTCGCCCCCTTCCTAAAAAAGCCCTTTTCGTTTCATACCAGATGGAGGAGCAGGAGGGAGAGGCAAATCAGAAACAGGAGACAATGATGATCCTGAAAAAGAAGAAGAAGAAGACGAAGCCATAGGCATTCCAGAAAATCCTGAAGGCCCACCCATCGGTCGAGGAGCCATCCGCGGTCCTGGAAGAGAAGGCATACCCATTTGATGCTGCATTCCTTGCATTCCTCCAGCAGATGGCGGTGAATTTGGTGAAGAAAAACTTCCGGTTGAAGAATTAACCGATCCTGGGGAAGATCCTAAAGAAAATCCAGTTCCTCTCTTTCCTTGCATGAAATCGTCTAGTTTATCTGAAATAGTTAATAAAGCTCTGGCGATAGTCTCATTTTGCTGAACTACATTCTCTATCTTTTGCCGTAACCCGCTGATTGTTTGACCAACATCCTCTCCTTTAGTTTGCTCAAGTGCTTTATGAAAAACTTCCTGAAGATCTCGTAATGAATCTTTCAGAGATTCCATTTCCAATACTAATTCTTGTGTTTTACTATCAGGTTGAGTAAGTTTCTTTTTCAACTCTTCAACATCATACTTTAAATCTTCCAGTAATTGGTGAGGGAGAACTTCATATTCATTATTTTCATCTGCCATACACATTTCACCTTATTGTATTATAACTTAACATATTTTACTTTATCAATATTCACCTTATTTTTGAGAAAGGAAGCTTCTCTGCTATATAAATCTTTTTAAGCCTTAGCGTAAATCAAATGACTAATTATGACTGCTAAACGTGAAATTGAATCAAAATTTGAACTTCCCATAGGAAAAGATATCCTTCTTTGTACTACGGAAATTCTAGAACAAATAGCACAAAAAGGATGGAATCTTACTGCAACCAATCTGGAACCATTACACTTTGTCTATTACGATACGCCTCAACTAGACTTATATCAACAAGGTGCCACCCTCAGAAGAATTTCTGGCTACCCAACAACTTCAAAACCAAAAGCAGCATATAGATATGATTACAAAACTGGTTCTTTAGAGAATCGCATGGAATCAACTCTTTGGTCACGATGGGAATGGAATCCAGAAAAAATAATAAAAAAATTAGCTCCAGAATTAGAATATACTAAATTAGAAGAGGTAGCAAAAACAGACACCTTCTCATTCAAACTTTATTACAAAAAGTGGTTTACGCAAGTAGAAGTTTCAGTTGACGCCGTCTCTCTCGTACCTGAACATCCCGAAAAAAAGAAAATAAATTATTTTGGCGGAGACGGGCCGCAAAAATTCAGAGAATTAGAGATAGAGCTTTTGCGCGGCAGTGAAAAACGCTACGAAAAATTAGTCCATCAGTTACAAGAGAAATTACAATTTACCCCGATAAACGAACAGAAATACGGAAGAGTGATAGGAATGAAAAAAGGAAACGTATAAACGACACCCCCACTCCATCATACATTTAAAAAATAATACGAGGTAAAAAAATGGCAAATATATCAGTA
Organism: Candidatus Woesearchaeota archaeon; assembly: GCA_016185685.1. GTDB lineage: Archaea > Nanobdellota > Nanobdellia > Woesearchaeales > GW2011-AR9 > JACPNC01. The sequence goes on from JACPNC010000023.1 coordinate 24,280, forward strand.
AAAGTTTCAGGACCACTAGGTCTTATCGCTTTCGGAGCAGGCGCATATCATGGTTTTATGGACGGACAAGGTCTTCCATTACCAAAAGAAAATTTGGAAAACATATTGACTTACGGACCTACTATGGCTTCTGGAGCTCTGGGTGGGCTAGTTGGAGGAATGATCGGACTAGTAGGCGGCGCTGCTGTAGGCGGCAGCGAATATGGAGCAAAAGGCGCAGCTGCCGGAGGAGTGGTTGGTGCTGCTAGTATTGGAATAGTTGCAGGTAGTTTGGGCACTGTTTCAGGAGCTCTTGGAACACTGATAGGGTATGGTTGCGGTTATGCTACGGGATATCTGCTGAAATAAAGTTATAATTTTCTCATTATTAGTTATTTTTTATTTTTACTTTTTCCAAAATTCTTTCACAACCCCAATCTCTCCAACACTTTATCTTTATCAAACGGCTCTAAATCCTCATATCTCTGCCCGACACCAAAGAACAAAATGGGTTTCTTCAAAATATAACTGATAGATAACGCTGCACCGCCTTTTTCATCCACATCAGCTTTAGTTAAAATAACTCCATCTAAATTTACTAATTCCTGAAATTTCTTTGCCTGTTCAATACAATCATTTCCCGTAATACTCTCACCCACAAACAACTTCAAATCTGGCTTCGCTACACGAATAATTTTATCCAGTTCTGCCATAAGATTAACATTACTATGCAATCTTCCTGCCGTATCAATCAGCACCACTTCAATACTGTTCTTTTCCGCATACTTGACAGCATCAAAAGCAACAGCCGCAGCATCTGCGCCATAATCATGCTTAATGGTTTTTACACTCAGTCGCTGGGCGTGTTCTTCCAACTGCTGGATTGCTGCTGCGCGAAAAGTATCGCTCGCCGCCCAAACCACTGAATGCTTATTTCTTAGCAAATAAGAGGTCAGTTTAGCAAGAGAAGTAGTTTTTCCCGCCCCATTGATCCCAAATAAAGCAATAACGTACGGTCTTTTCTCTTTCTGAAGAATATTCTCTTCTTTTCTTTTTTTAATTTCAATAAGAATATTTTTTCCCTGCAAAGAAAGAATTTCCTGTAGTGTTTGTTTGAGTGTTTCCGTAATTTTTCCTTCAACATCTCTTGGCAGAGGTTTGTCAACAAGTTCCAATTTAAGGTCTACTTTTATTTTTTCAATAACTTCCACCGCCATATTATTCTCTAATAACAATAATTCTAAATCCCAAAAAAGTTCTTCAAATTTTTCTGCAGAAATAGTTTTAGTAGTAATTGCTTGTTTAAGTTTGCCAAAAAAACCTCTTTCTTCAGTTGGTTCTATTTTCTTTTCGTTAACAATTTCTTTTTTCTTTACTTCTTTTGGTAGGTCTTCGCCTGCTTTTTCTTTCTGATGTTCTTCTGAAACATGGAATTCCTCTTTTTTCTGGGATTCTTCTTTTTTCTGAAATTTTTCTTTGATTTTTGATAAAAATGACTTTTTTTCTGATTCTTCAGTTATGTTTATTTTATTTTTAGGGGATGGCTCTACTTCAAAAACCGCCGTATTTTCATCTTTTATCTTTTCAACAAACTCAGTTCCATCTTCCGCTTCTTTCTTTATTTTTTCTTTTTTTTCTGGTATGTTTTTAATAGTTGGCTTTGCTTCTTTTTTTGTCTTGATTTCTTTAACTATTTCTTTCTTTACTACTTTCTCTTCAATGACTTTCTCTTTAATATCTTTAATATCTTTTACTTCTTTTACTTCTTTTACTTCTTTTACTTCTTTTACTTCTTTTACTTCTGCTTCAGCTTCCGTCTTCTTAGAAAAGATACTTAATGCTCCTTTCAATTTTTCTTTAAGTTTGCCAAACATGATTTTTGCCCCTTTTTTTGCTCATCCACTCTGTAAATGCGGCTCAATTTCTTTGTAAATTTTCATAACTTCTTGCTGCAGCTGCTCCAAAACAGCTTCGCCTTCAATCATACGCACGGTCATTTCCTGTTTTTGGTTCTCCAAAATATTGCGTACATCAGAAATGTTTTTTTCTACCGATGCATTTGCTCCTACGTTAAGAATGACTTTAGTATTGTCCTGCAACCGCACTTTCATAAACAACCCTTCAGCAATAGGAGCTAGAATTTCCTTATTTAGAGCAGATTTTCCGATTTCATCAACCGCTTCTTTTGCGGCATCAAGTTCTGAATATTGCTGTCTCATCAGCTGCACCTGCTGAGCAATCTGTTCCAACTGCTGCTGCAAAAATTTAAAATGCATATATTTCTGCTGAAGTTGTTGTTGCTGTTGATGTTGTTGCGCTTGTTCATGTTGTTGTTCCTGTTGCTGATGTAAAGCTGAGGCTGCCTCTGAGTGGCGTGAAACCGTATCTTCAACTTGAAGTTTTTTTGAATGCATGTAATCCATAAACAGGGTATTTTATATAAGGATTTTGGTAAGAAAACACCATTTGAAACACTTCTTTTGCACACCACAAATCCTTAAAAACCACATTTCCAGTTAAGATAAAGAATGTCATTCTATCATCATCAGGCAAAATATAACCTTGGTGAAAGAGAATTACAACCTCAGGAACGCCTCGTCATTGGCACAAGAAAAAATCCGCAAGAACCCATGCGTGTTGCCCAACATTTAGGCCTTTCTCCCAGCCATCCCGATGCCCTTATTCTCCATAGAGTTTGGGATGATGGAGAATATCTCGCTACATTTCAAACTAAACAACATGACAGATTTTCTGCTAATTATATGTTACCAGACGGTACACAACGCTTTGGGTACGGCTTAGAAGGAAAAACAGTATATTTAACCCATACACTCAGCAGAGAATACACTTCGCAAGACTTAGTAACACGATTAGGACAACTTGCTTGGACAGCAAAATATAATGGTGCAGACAATGTAGTCCTTCTTGCCTATACTTTAAATTATGGCGCACAAGAAAGAGGTGTACATGATACGGAACATCAAAGAATGCAAACACTTTCAGCACAAGAAAAATTTGATGGACAAGCTCCAACAGCACAATGGCATTTGCTTCAGTTAGCACAATCCGGCGTAGATGCGATCATTACCCCTCATACCCATTCTCCGGAAGATATGCAACGCATTTGCAAAGAAGTAAATGAAGAATTATTGCCATTACATGAATTGGCAAAAACAAAAAATCACACGCTTCGTTATCATGTAAAATATCATAATATTGATCTCTCACCCGTCATAGGCACACTTTTTGCAGATATCGGAGAAACAAAATTATCTTTAGATACCTCAAATCAGGGAAAGAATATTCTTTTTGTAGCAGTAGATAATGGAATTACCCCTTTTGTGCGTAACTGCCGACAGTATTCAGGATTGGTAAATTCTGCTTTTGCAGCTATGCATAAAAAAAGAGCAAAAGATGGAGTAGATATTGACTGCTTAGAATTAGTTGATGCAGAAAATCTTGATCCTAAACGAGGAATTGAAGGGATGCAAGTAGTGGTTCTTGATGACATGATCCGCAGCGGATCTACTATGGACATGAACATCCGTGTACTTGGCGGGCAAGATATTGACGGAATAAAACGCAGCGACCTCATTTTTGGAAAACCAGAACGAGTAATAGTTTACGCAACAAGAACGATATGTAATAGCCAGGCAATTGATATTTTATCAAAAAATAAAATGGTAAAAGATGTTTTGGTAACTAATGCAGACTCGCGGGTAAAATATAACTTAGGCCAACTAGCAACAAAAACACAAATTCTGTGGATAAATTTTGTGATGGGTGCTGCAGCAAAAGCTGTTGAGCACGGGGAAGATCCCAATATGGTTTTAACACCGGCATATATTCGCAAGCATCAATTACTCCATTTGCAGCGGCCGCATGAGCATTACCGTAACACCGGAGAAGCCGAAGGGATAATTTGAACAAGAGGAATTCCGCCACCATAATTTTGATTTTTGTGTAGAGAACTTTGCATTTAAAATGTCAACTATGCAAAGTTTTCTGTAGTTTATTTTTTGATTTTTTCTGTTATTATCTTACTGTATTTCAGCTTCAGCTTTTTTCACATTTCGCACTGCTCTGATAATTTCATACTGAGAACTATCTCCGCAATAAACATTTTTATGCCGAGGCTATCCCTATCGCAGCAAGCTGCGGGGTATTAAACCCAGACTGGAATAAAAACGGCTTTTGGAAAGTATATTATTGTCTTTGAGTACTACTATAATAACCATGAATGCGGATGGTAAAAAAATAAATATCAAACAGTTTGAACAGAATTTACCACCACAAAATTCATAAAGAATCTCCTCATTAAACATACCATGACCGTAGCCGAACAACTTGTCGTACTCGACCAACATTTCCAAAAAAGAAACGATGACCAAACTATTGAATACCTCGCAAGACGCGATAAAATTCAACGCATTCTGGAATTGAAAGAACAAAAGAATGTCCTCATCCTCGGCCATAACTACATGGCTCCGCTCGTGTACAATCTCTCAGGTGAGGGACAGCGTGGTGATTCATTGCAACTAGCAAAATATGCCGCACAGTGCGAACAACCTATCATCCTCTTTGATGGCGTGCGCTTTATGGCAGAGACTGCAAAAATTCTCAACCCTTCAAAAAAAGTATTGATTGCAGATCTTAAAGCGGGATGCAGTTTAGCTGATCCCTGCCGGGCAGATAAAGTAAAATGGTACAAACAGCAATATCCAGGATTACCGGTAGTGATTTACATTAATTCTTATGCAGATGCCAAAGCCGAATCAGATTATTGCTGTACGTCATCTAACGGTCTTGCAGTAGTTGAACACGTAGCAAAGGAATACAAAAAAAACAGAGTAATTTTCCTTCCTGACTCGCTCATGGGAGCAAATATTGAAGAAGAATTGCAGGAAAAAGGAAGCAAGATAGAATTAATTTATCCTGGAAAATATGATAAAGAACATGGCTCCTGCGAAGTGCATGAACAAATTTCTGTAGAGATGGTGAAGAATATCAGAAAACAATTTAATTTGCCGAAATTGATAGAAGAAGAAAAAAATCCTGAAACGGCGGTTATCGTGCATTGGGAATGCCTTCCGGAAGTAAGGAAAGAAGCAGATTTCTGCAGCAGCACATCAAAGATGATAAGTTATATCAAAGAACATCCCTCACTGCAAAGAGTCTTTTTAGGCACGGAGTGTGAAATGACTGCCAATTTGCAGGCAGAATTTCCCCAGATAGATTTTGTAAAGACTTGCGGTATCGCTTGCCAGCACATGGCAAGAATTACTATTGATAAAATTTTGGAAACATTGGAAACAGAACAGCCTGAAGTTACCGTTCCTGAAGATATTCGTGTACGTGCTTTAGTACCTATAGAAAGGATGTTAAAGATGAGAAAGTAGAAGATAAAAAATATGAAACCATACACATTTTGTCCTCATTGTGCACAAAAACTTGAGAGTTACCAAGATCATCCCGGTTGCAATCCTGCAACAGGCGGCTGTGGATTCGTACACTGGAATAATCCCATTCCAGTTGCAGCAACATTGATTGTTTTTCCTTCAGGAAATTACATGAAAGAAGTAGAAAGAGAATTTTATACACAGATGGATAAAGGATTCTTAACCCTTGTAAGAGCCGAAACGCGAGAATATACTGGTATAGTTACAGTTAAAAGAAAATGTGAGCCTAGTGCTGGAGAGTGGTGTCTGCCCGGCGGTTTTGTAAATGAAAATGAAGACACAGCAGCAGCAGCAATAAGAGAAGCCAAAGAAGAAAGTGGTTTAGTGGTAGAGTTACTTTCAGATCAACCGCATATGTATAACATTCCGGATCGTAATCAAACCATGCATTTCTATATGGGCAGACCGATTGGGGGAGAATTACGTGCAGGGGATGATGCAGTAGAAGTGAGAATTTTTACTTTAAAAGATCTTCCTCAACTGTGTTTTTATTCACATCAAGATATGGCAAAAAAATGGTATAATGGAGAGTTGAGAGTGTGAATGAGAGTTGAAAAAAAATCTACTTAGTTATAACTAATTTTTCTTCTATCTCCTCCTTTTCTTCCTTCCCAGCATAAAATTCCATCTCTTCCGTTTTCTCATCTACAAACTTATACGCTTCTTCTCCATACGAACTCAATTCTTTCTTTTCCGCTAAAAATCTTTTACGCTTCTCCTCCGGCATACTATCTAATGAACCTTTACCGCTCAATCCTACCTGCGGAGTTTTACGCAAAAAGTCCATAGAGGTAAACAGTTTTCCTTCCGGATCATTATTTACAAGCTCATGCCACTTTTCAAAATCAATCCACGTATGCCAGACACCATTAATTTTAAATTTCTTTTTGGCAAACATCACTACATGCGAAGAAACATGCTCAGAAACAATCTCCCAGTCAGGCAAATGTTTCACCAACGCTTTTGAAAAAGAAATAATCTCTTCATGCAAAGGCATATTTTCTTGAGTTAACCGTTCTCTGCTTGGTCCAACATGCATGTAAGCTTTTGCTTCGATAAAATCTGGATTACCTCGTTTAATCAGTTCAGCATATTTATCCAACAACACATCATTTTCTCCTTTCACTACTGTTAACCGCACACAAGTTCTTTGTTTTTTCTGTGCAAGATAATCTAATGACAACAGTAAACGTTCCCAATAATCTTTGAACAAAGGCTTATCAACCTCTTTTAACATTTCTTTCGTCGGAGCATCTACACTCACATATAACTGTGTGACCGGTTTAAGATCACGAATTTGTTCAGGATACTGTGCATTTGTTACTAAAAAAGTTGAAACCCCATCACGATTAAAAAGAGCAAGTGATTCATTGATTCGGGGATAAAAAATAGGCTCGCCCGTGAGAGAAAGAGCAACGTGTTTAATCTCTTTTGATTTCGCATAAGCTGCCTGATTTGCCGTTGGACTTCCACCAAATCCTACTAACAACTGATGATGCGCATGCATCGCTCCGGCATGAATATCTTCCGGAGTATCAACCTCCCATTTCCATTCCTTGCTTACCGGAGCTTTATATCCTCTCCAGCAAAAAGTACATCGATTTGCACAACTGATAGAGGTAGTCATCTGCATACACTGGTTGCTCATGATGCCATAGAATTTTAATTTATAACACCCGCCTTCTCCGCGAATCATATTCTTCGTCCATCCGCAGGTTTTTACAGCACTATGACTGCCAACGATACGATATCCTTGTTTTTCCAGTTCTAGTTTAGATGCCGGAGTGAGCATGAAAGAAGAAAATAGAGCGTTTTTTAAAAGACTTTGGGAGAAGAAAAATAATACCAAAAAAAAATACATACCAGAACACTTATTTTCTTGTCACCTTAAAAAGAGCAAATCTCCAGTAACATTTAAAAATAACCCCCCTTTTTAAGCATAAAGTACGTACCTCAGTAAAATGAGACGTAGTGGAGGAATTAAAAATGGAAGGAAAAGTAAAGTTCTTTAACAGAACAAAAGGATTTGGTTTTATTGTTGGCGATGATGGTCGCGATTACTTCGTGCATCATTCTGCTCTCAATAGAGGAACGTTCCTGCGAGAAAATGACAAAGTTTCATTTGACGCAGCAGAAACAGAACGTGGTTGGCAGGCAAGAAATGTAACTTTGCTGCAGAAAGGCTCTGAACTTGCTGGAGCACCTCAAGGATCACAAGATCAAGCTTCTGAAGGATCCAATGAAGAATCAGCTGAAGAACCTGCAGCTGAAGAAGAAGAACAAGAAGCATAAGCTTTTTGTTTTGATTTAAAAGTCTGATTTAAATTTTTCTTATTTTTTTACTATTTTTTAGTAATTATTTAGCTTTCAGAAGTGCCACCATCATTAAGTCGAGCTTCTTCAATATCCATATCGAGCTGACAAGGGGGTTGTCCAATCCGGGGAACGTCAGCCATCGATATAAACGACGAAAGCGAGAAGATGGTGGCACT
>JACPNC010000104.1 GCA_016185685.1 Candidatus Woesearchaeota archaeon
GTTCAAATAATACTATTTATAATAATACCTTCACCGACAATTCAGTTCACGTTTTCTTTGATGCCGGTTTTAGGATACAAACCGCAAATAACACCTTTTATTTTAATAAGTTTACCTCTGCAGGCAGTTCTGATTTCGCTCAAAATAAAGAACATGGTTATTTTGAAAACTTTTTTAATAAGACTATTGCTTATGGTACGGGTACAAAAAATGTAGGTAATTATTATGATTTTGCCTGTAACTTGGTTCTGTCTGATAGTGATTCTGATAATTTTTACGACACCGGAAGAGATTATCCTTACAATCATAGTGCTGCGCGGGTAACTAAGTCTGATGCTTTCGGAGTGGATTATGCTCCTTTGGTGCCTACTTGCCCAGTTGCCGCTGCAGAAGCTGCTGCTTCTTCGATTATTGCTGCCACCAATGCCGCTGGTTCTTCTGCGGCAGCTGCGGCTGGGCTTTCAACTTCGGAAGCAGCGGGAGTTGCTGCTTCTGCAGTTGCTACTTTTCAGGAAGCATCACAAGCATTAAGTGCTTCTGTGAGCACCAGTATTGGCGGCGGAGGTGTACTTTTAAATCTGAAAAATAATGGAGAAAAAACCATTATTTTGCAATCCAGTATAGAAGACAGCGGCATACTTCTCAATGAAGAAGGAATACGTGCACATCTTCAAAAAGAAGGGTTTGACTCAAAAAAAATAGAAGAACAAATAGAAACTATCCGGATAGTTGAAGAACAGGGGATTGAAAGTGCTTTTGGAAAAACCAGTTCATTTTTCAGTAAGTCAGTTGCAGAAATTGAACCTAGTAAAGAATTAGTAAGGGGAACTCCATTAAATCCTAACCTCCCTTCTCCTGAAGAGATCATTCTTCTTCCAGGTGAAGAATTGCGGAAAGAAATAAAAATTGAAGGAAGCACTTTTCTGGCTAAGCCAAAACAGCTTACCATAAAATTTAGTGTCGCCGATCAAAATGGAGATTTGCAAATAGTTACCGAACGAGAAACGTCTATAGGAGGCATGGTTGTTGCAGGAACTGCGGTAGATAATAATGCCGATGAAATGCTTTTGGATTTATATGCTATTATCCTTCCTGACGAAGAAAACAGAGAATATTGGTTAGAATTTGACATCAATACTCCGACTCCTTCGGAAGAATCCGTTGGAATCACCGGAGCAGTTATTGGTATTGCCGGAAAAAGTACTTTGGCAAGCGATATTCTTGGACCGTTTAAAGTGCGTAAAAATAACAGCTTAGTGATTGGCCAGCAGTATTCTTATTCCGATGCTTATCAAGGACCAGTTGAAATAGTTACCCGTATCAGACGGGACAACAAGATTATTGCTGAACAGAAATTTCCCATAGTTTTTGCAAGAACCACCGGAATAAAGGAAGGCTTATCTTCTTGGGTTTTTTATATGGCGGTGGCGGCATTGTTATTAATACTTTTAGTCCCAGTGGTTCTAAGTGTAAGTATCTCCCGTAAAAAAGTTTTAAAAGATGAATTGTAAACCAATTTCACAACATTTATATTCTTCAGTACAAGGAAAATTTTGATGTCCTTCAATCAAGTAACAACCTTTCTGAAAAAGATTGCTCCTCTTGCTGAGTTGAGCAAAGAACAACTGCAGAAATTACAAACACCTGACCGAGTTCTTGCATCTCACCTTACCGTAAGCGGAAAAAAATATCCTGCCTGGCGAGTGCAATTCAATAATGCCCGTGGGCCTTACAAAGGGGGCATTCGCTTTCATCCTGAGGTAAACGAAGATGAAGTAACTTCATTGGCATTTTGGATGAGCATTAAAACCGCAGTAGCAGATTTGCCTTTCGGAGGCGGAAAAGGCGGCGTGCAAGTTGACCCTAAAAAACTTTCTGCAAAAGAACTTGAAGAACTTAGCCGAGCATATATTCGCGCATTCTATCAACATCTTGGTCCTGATACAGACGTTCCTGCTCCAGACGTGTACACTACTCCAGAAATCATGGCTTGGATGTTGGATGAATATGAAAAATTGACTCATACTAAGGCGCCAGCAATGATTACGGGAAAGCCAATTGAAAAAGGCGGCTCTTTAGTGAGAGATATCGCTACTGCTCTGGGTGGAGTATACATCCTTGAAGAAGCAGTGAACAAATTAAATTTATCAGAAAAAAAAGTTGCTCTTAAAGTTGCTCTTAAAGTTGCAATCCAAGGTTTTGGAAATGCAGGAAGAACTATGGCGCGACTTTTGCATGAGCGAGGTTATAGTGTTGTTGCGGTTTCCGATTCACAAGGAGGCATCTTTGCAGAAAAAGGATTACCCATTGAAGAAGTAGAAAAAATAAAAGATGAAAAAGGAAGCGTAATTTTTTTCCCTGCGAAAAAAATTACCAATGAGGAACTGTTAACCCTTCCTGTTGACATCATTATCCCTGCAGCATTATCTGAAGTGATAACGAAAGATAATGCTGCGTACATCAAAGCAAAAATCGTGCTTGAGCTTGCTAATGGGCCAACTACACCGGAAGCGGACGAGATTCTTTACAAAAAAAATATTTTGGTTCTGCCAGATGTCTTAGCCAATGCCGGCGGCGTATCTGTAAGCTATTTTGAATGGCTGCAGAATAAGAAAAATGAACACTGGAGCGCTGAGAAAGTCAATGAGGAGTTGCAGAAAAAAATGGTGAAAGCGTTCAATTTAATTTGGAACGAGTACGAAAAAAGTAAAAATATTAATTTTAGGACAGTAACATATGTACAAGCAATAAAGAAAATAGTGAGAGAAATTTAAGCTAACTTTTTTAAAATACGCTCTCTCCAATAAGATTTATGTCCAAATTTCTTACTTCGCTTCTTGTTGCAGGTTCGTTGGCTTTTGGAATGCCTGTAAGAGCAGAGAGTGATTTTACCACTCCCTTCGCCACTTCCGCCTCTAATGAAATTAGTAAAGAAAAAAATATAGAAACAGAAAATCTAGAACAGAAAATAGATTCATGGTTTGCTCCAAGAGATAATCAGCCAAAAAAACAACGAAACGGAAAAAAAGAAAAAAGAAATACAACTGCTCCTGCTTCTGAGAGAAGACCAGAAAGATTTCAAGAATCATTTAATCCTTACAAATATAATTTTAACCGCTTCGGACATTTTTATCCTTTTTTTACCTCTGGACTTTTTCCGCAGCAATATTTTGCAGGAGGAACTTTGGTGGCCGTGCCCCATTGGTTAAATTATGTTTCGGGAACTCTGCGTCTGCAAGTACAGGGTATGAGCAGTTATCTCGACACTCAAGAATTTGACCCAGAATTCACTCCTAATGCTGAATTTACTTTGGTTCTATCTTCTCCCGAGACAAGAAGAAATTCTTTGGTTTATTATTTTCATGATACAAATACAATCAGCCTGCAAAAAAAAATGCTTGAAACCAGCAATTTTTACAGCCATACTCCTGGGTTATTGCTGCGTTTTCGCGCAGAAGATCCTCCTGGAGAGAATAGTTCTTATCACGCTCAAGCTATCCTAAGTTACGAAGGCTGGTTTGCAGGCGGGAGATATTTACAGCAAAATACTATCCCTGCGTGGGTATTCCTTTTTGGCAGGGAAAACCTTTATGCGGCAGTTGTGGGTATTCCTACGGTAAGAGGCATGAATTATGGTTATACTATTGTTGGAAAGTTAGGAATGTTTCGTTGTTCTGTGCAAGGTCAACTCGATTCAGAGGGATGGAAGGTTCGTTTGAATATGGTAGGAAGTTCCATCGAAGCTGATTTGTTGGGGAAGTGATTGAATAAAAACTCTTGAAAAAGACTTAAATAGTACTTCTTTTTCAGCTTAGAAGTATGGTCTCTACATCAATGCCCCAGTCAATACTCATTTCAAGAACTCTTATCAAAGATTTAAGCGACCACCTAGACCAAGAAGTTTTCCTGCAAGGTTGGGTGCAGGATATCCGTAATCTCAGCAAAATAAAATTTGTTCTTATCAGAGACAGAACCGGAGATATGCAAACCTTGGCTTTAGCAAAAGAAACTGAAGCCGATTCATTTGCTGCGATTAACACTTTAACTCCCGAATCAGTAGTTGAAATTATTGGTATGGTAAAAAAAAATAAAGAATCACGTTGGGGGATAGAAGTTCTTATAAAAAATCTTAAAGTCATCTCTTCTGCTGCAACTCCTCTTCCGGTGGACAACTCTGAGAAAGGGTTGACCCATATCGATAAACGCATTGATCATCGTTTTTTAGATACTAGAAATCTAAAACATCAAGCAATTTTTAAAGTTCGCAGTAAAATAGTCAAACTTCTCACTCTATTTTTTGATGCAAATGGATTTACTAATATACACACACCAAAACTTACTAAAATCGGAGTGGAATCAGGAGCAGAATTATTTCAAGTGAATTATTTTGGCAAACCCATGTATCTTGCTCAGTCGCCGCAAGTGTATAAGCAGATGTTTGTTTCCGGAGGATTTGAACGCGTGTATGAATTTGGGCCGATATTTCGTGCAGAGAAATCTCACACTACTCGTCATCTCACTGAGTTTACCGGCGTTGATTTTGAAATGGGTTTTATTTCTGATTATACGGAAGTGATGGATTTCATAGAGCGCATGTTTATCAACCTCCTCGAGAAGTTACCTCAAGAAGCAGGAGAAGAACTCAAACTTTTGGGAGTGAACACTCTCTCTCTCCTCCCTCAAAAAATTCCCCGCATCACCTTATCTGAAGCAAAAAAATTACTTCTTTCTAAAGGGAAAACTTATGCTCCAGATGAAGATCTTGATGCGGAAGGAGAGAAATTACTGGGTGAGATAGTAAAAGAAAAGTATGGTTCAGAATTTGTTTTTCTAACTTTATTTCCTTGGAAAGTAAAACCTTTTTATCAGATGAAAGGAGATGACGCAGTGAATAAAAAATTAGCTGTTGGTGTTACCAAATCATTTGATTTATTGTTTAATGGCGTAGAGATTTGTTCCGGCTCGCAGAGAGAACATCGTTATGAGATTTGGAGAGCGCAAGCTAAAGAAAAAAGTCTTAATCCTGATACTATGAAAGAATACGGAGAAATTTTGCAGTATGGTGCTCCTCCGCATGGTGGTGCGGGTTTTGGATTGGATAGGATTACTCAAAAACTTCTTGGATTAGAAAATGTGCGTGAAGCTGTTCTTCTGCCCAGAGATCCAGAAAGAATGACGCCGTGAAGGAAAAAATGAGTTCTAAAAAATAAACTCCTCTTTTTTAAACTGTTTCTCCTCTAAAAAAATATTCAATTCACCCTCTTCGCCTTCCCTTTTCCCAGCAGAATAGCAATGATATTTTGAGCAGCATCTTTTGACATCTGTAATCTCACTTCTACTGTTGCAGAAGCAGTGTGCGGCGTTAAAATACAATTGTGCAATGCAGTCAATTGTGGGTTTACTTTTGGCTCAGTTTCATATACATCTAAACCTGCGCCAGCAATTTCTTTCTTCTGCAACGTGCGAATCAATGCTTTTTCATCGACTACTTCACCGCGGGAAGTATTAATCAAATAAGCTGTTTTTTTCATCAGCCGTAATGTTTTTGCATTCATGAGATGCCTTGTTGAATGTAACAACGGAACGTGCAAAGTGACAAAATCAGCCGTTCTCAGTAAGGTTTGCAACGAAACGTATTGGGCATGATACTTTCTCTCAAATTCTTTGTCAGGCTTTACATCATAATAAATCGTTTTCACCCCCATGCAAGATAATCTTTCTGCGACACCAGAACCAATTTTTCCTAAGCCCACAATCCCCACTGTTTTTCCTTTCACCATTGTTCCCAATAATAATTTTGGCGCCCATGCTTTCCATTTATGTTCGCGTACGTATTCTTCATCTTCATGGATTCTTTTGGCAATTCCAAACAATAAAGCAAAAGTATGTTCTGCAACTGCATCAACCACTTCTTGTGAGGGGGTATTGCAGACGGGAATTTTTTTCTGAGTAGCATATGCTACGTCAATGTTATTATATCCTACGGCATAATTAGAAATCACTTTCAGATGAGGGTTAAGGTCCATCACTTCCACGTCAATTTTTTCCGTTAGAAGACAAAGCAAAGCATTGCACCATTGCACTCCTTTAAGAAGTTCTGCTCGTGAAATTTTTTCGTCTTTGGGATATACTTTTACTTCAAAATGTTTTTTCAGCAGAGGTATAGCTACTCCGGGAATTTTACGGGTGACGAAAACTTTAAACTTCTTTTTAGTAGGCATCAGCTCACCTGTAGAAGCGAAAGTATTTAAACTTCTATAACTACTTATTAGTAAGAACCATCCAAAAGATTTATAAACTTTCGTCTAAAATAACCCCCTATGAACTTTAACTTCAAGAAACTATCTTTGGCCGCACTCGCTGCAGTAGGTCTTACTTTTGGCGGCTATGCGATACATTACCAAACACGGAGCGCAGTAGATGCGCGTGAAGAAGAAAAAGTTCCCGTAGTAGACTTTTCAAAGTACTCTTTAGCAGGATTGATGAATATTATCAAAGAGCCACAGCACGGAGACCACATGATTGGTGCAGGAAAAGAAGTGATTGCGCGGATGGAAAAGCAGAAATTATCCTTATCCGGCCTTGCTTTTTCTAAAGAAGGAAAATTATATGCGCTTCCTAATGATCTTGAGGAAGAAGACTTTTCTCAGTTAGCTTCTGGTTCAGTTATTGCTCACAGAGATTCTGGGTTAATGAAATTATTTAAAAAATATTTAGGTACGACTACTACTCCCTTGGTTGAAAGTAACGTGGATTGGACAATTTTTAGTCCCAATGTGAAAATTAGAAAAACCGATGTGGGTGGCAGCTCTTATGGAGAGAAAATAGTCTTTTTAGATACCTTGGAATGGGGAGCAAAAGTGCCTTTTTTTGACCTTGCTGTTAGGCTTACACATGAAGCTCAAGAAACGCCACCATTACTTGATGAACTCAATGCATATGAAAAAGAGGTAGAGCTGCTTTCCTGGCTTCTGAAAAGAACAACCTCAAAAGATAAAAAATATAAATTGTCTTTAAGTGAAGAAGAAAAATCATATTTAGAAGAGCGACTTTTACCGCAACGTGAGCGACAAGTTGCACGAGGGAAATATCTCGCGTCATTTGGAAATAATTTCGCCGGGGCGTACCCTCATAACACTCTTCTCGCAGATAATTTTTTGCAGTTAAGAGCACCCCAAGAATTTCTCGGAAAATATGAACATATTGCAACCGGAAATCCTCTTGACACTGAACTTACCTTGGCAGTACAAACGGCTCTCATTGCCTATCGTTTTAATGTCGCCCATGCAGCAGAGATATACGAGAAGATGTTGCAAGAAGGCACTGCATTAAAAAAAGAAAACGCTAGATCCGCTTTAAATTACTTATTTCCAAAGGGAATGAACCAGAAAGGAAGTGCTAAAGGTTTTGATGGAAAAGGAATACTCAAAATACCCCGAGGGGATTTTTGGGACTATTTTATAAGCGATATAAAAAGCTTATTTGTAAACGAAAAAGTCCCAGAAACATATGCAGACTTGCCTGAACAAAAAGTACAAAAGTATATTCCTCAAAAGAAACGTGAGGAAAAACAACGCAAAGATTTTGAAACCCATGAAGTACGTATGGCGCTTACCCCTAGCGAACTAATTGAAAGCGAATTAAATGAAAAG
>JACPNC010000107.1 GCA_016185685.1 Candidatus Woesearchaeota archaeon
CGGGATATTTTCCAACGGTCATTACCGGTATTTCAAAAAACACATATTGGCTGATGGGTTTTATTGCCGCTGCATTGCTCTTTGTTTCGGTACTTCTCCATGAATTAAGTCATTCTTTGGTTGCAAAAGCTAAAAAGATAGGGGTGGAAAGTATCACTCTATTCTTTTTTGGCGGAGTGGCAGGAATTGAGCGTGAAGATATTGAACCAAAAGCAGAATTGTTGATGGCTCTCGCCGGACCATTATTTTCTTTATTCTTAGCAGGATTTTTTTACTTAATTTTTCTATTCAATGGAAGTAATCTTTTTTGGTCAGCAATTACCAACTATCTTGCACAGCTCAACTTTACTCTTGCTCTCTTTAATCTTGTTCCAGGATTTCCTTTAGATGGTGGAAGAGCATTTCGAGCAGTTTTACATTGGTATTACAAAGATTTGCGAAAAGCAACAAAGATTGCAGTCTGGGGAGGAAAATTCTTTGCAGGTGTTTTGGTGTTTTTAGGTGTTCTTAGCTTATTTACCAATGGCGGGAATGCTCTCTGGTTCATAGTGTTGGGCGGATTTTTGTACTTTATTGCCGGAGCAAGTTACGAACAAGTTGTGGTAAGGCAAGTACTGGGAAATATTAAGATTCGTGAAGTGATGAAAAAAAGTGTTGCTGGTCTTTCTCCGAGCATGAAACTGGATTCTTTCCTGCAGAAATTTAAGTATGCTGAAGAAACTACTTTTGTTGTTCGTGATAAATCTTTTTTAGGAGTGGTTGATGTACAGCAAGAATTTCCTTCCGTTTTAAAGAATGCAACATTAAAGAAAGTAGCGCGTCCTGTTGGAATTACAAATAGTGTGCAGATGCAGGAAAGCGCTTATGAAGCATTTAAAAAATGCATTGAACAGAAACGGGAGGGTTTATTAGTATTTGATAAAGGAAAGTTAGCAGGAATAGTTACACGTACTGCTTTAGTGCGTGCGTTGTTATGGGAAGTACAGCATGGGAAATGAAGCAAATATAGGATAGATAGGCACATAGAAATTATTCTCCTAAACTATTAAAAATAACGTCAAAATAAAGCGGTTATGAAACCAGTTGAAGAACAAATATTTTCTCATCTCAGAGAACTTACCAAACATTCATTTATCTCTCTTACCGATAGGGGGAATAGCGCAATTACTGCTGCTCTTTCTTTAGTGGCAAAGAACAAAAAAATACTTATCCCTTCTGAAGGAGGATGGATTCATTATCAAAAAGCTCCAAAAAAATTGGGTTTGCGGTATGAAGAAGTTGCCTGTGATGATGCTTCCATTAACTTGCTTTCTTTACAAGAGAAATTAGCCACAAAAGAGTTTTTAGCTTTTCTTTACCAACAACCAGGCGGTTATTTTGCAGAACAGCCGATGCATGAAATTTATGAACTTTGCAAAAAGCACAGTTGTTTAGTAATTATGGATGTTTCCGGCGCAATCGGAACAAAACTCTGCGATGGGAATTATGCAGATGTGCTTGTTGGTAGTTTTGGGGAAGAAAAATTAGTGAATGCTGGATTTGGGGGATTTATCTCGTGTAAAGAGAAAGATTTATTTGGTCAGTTAAATTTTATTTCCTTTACTGAAGAAGAGAAATTAAAAATTATCTTAGAAAATATAAAAAAACTTCCTGAAAGAATAGCTTTTTTGCAAGATAAAAGAAATATGGTTCTCAAGGATCTTAATGATCTTAAAAATCTTAATGTTTTTAAAAATCTTAATGTTTTTAAAAATCTCAATGATCTTAAAAATCCTAAAAAGTTTAATGTAGTACATCCTCGCGATTTAGGTTTTGTTGTAGTAATTAAATTCTTCACTCTGCAAGAAAAAGAAAAACTTATAAACTACTGCGAACAAAATGGCTTATCTTGGACGATATGTCCGAGATATATTCGCTTGAATACTCCAGCAATAAGCATTGAAATTAAGAGGATACAATAAAAATGATAACTATTCCACACTATGTTTGGGAAACTGTTTTACAGCAAACAAAACAAGATTTGCCATTCTTAACAGAATTCTGCGCAACCTATCATGTAAAGTTGGAAGGAATTACTGTTACTTCTGAACGCGCTCCAGAAATTCCTCGTGAGGCGATGTATATTTTTAATGATGGTCTTGGGGGGTATACTATTGATGGGATAAAGAATTCTCTTGAACAAGAGGTAGTGGAAGAACTTGAAAGAATAAAAAAACTTAACGGGGGAAAACAATTATGGCATTAAAACTTCCCCAATCTATGAATGAATGTTTGTATTTCAGCAATCGTTTTATCGGTGAGAAAGGTCATGCGTTTGCATGGGTGTATCGTAAGCTTTGTCCAAAATGTAAAAAAGTAAAAATGGGTAAACCTGTCGAGAAAGGTAAAGTCAAATTGCGCGCAAAAGAATATACTTGTCCTGCTTGTGGATTTACAGAAGAAAAAACAGTGCATGAAGAATCTTTAATGCTGGAAGCGCAGTATACTTGTCCTGAATGCGGCAAGAAAGGTGAAGGAACTACGCAATACAAACGGAAAGCGTATCAGGGCATTCCTTCCTATCTTATTGAATGCCAGCATTGTCATGCAAAAATTCCTATTACGAAGAAGTTGAAAGAGAAGAAAGGGGTAAGCAGTATTGGTGATGAGGAAGATGAGGATGATGGTTGAAAAGTAAATTTTTATGATTCTTTCTTTTTCTTTATTTATAAATTTTCTCAGTAAATCTTTATATAATCTTCCGTGATTTTAAAGAGATTATATGGTAAAACCAACTGAAAAAATTATCATCACTGCTGCACTTCCCTATGCAAATGGTCCAATCCATATTGGTCACTTACTAGAATACATTCAAGCAGATATCTTTACCCGTTTTCTGAAATTGCAGGGGAAAGACGCGTTATATATTTGCGCCTCTGATATGCATGGCGCGCCGATTGAAGTGAATGCGCAGAAAGTAGGTATGACTCCGGAAGTATTTGTAGAGAAATATTGGAAAGAACATCAGGAAGATTTTGCATCTTACCAAATTGCTTTTGATAATTATTACAAGACGCATAGTCTTGAGAACAAGCAACTTGCAGAACATTTCTTTCTTACTTTGAAGAAAAAAGGATTAATTTACACCAAAAAAATGAACACTATTTTTTGTCCGCACTGTGTACGTTATCTGCCGGATCGTTTTGTGCGCGGAACTTGTCCACATTGTGCAACAGGAAACCAATATGGTGATGTCTGTGAAAGCTGTTCTTCTACATTAAAAGGAACTGATTTAGTTAATCCTAAATGTTCTCTCTGCGGTAGAACTCCGATGCAAAAAGAAAGTATGCATTACTTTTTTGCATTAAGCAAGTTTGGTGAACAATTACGTTCATGGATGAAAACTGCTGATTTGCAGCAGGAGGTTGTCCATCAACTTAAAGAATGGCTGGATAAAAGGTTAGAAGATTGGTGTATCTCTCGTGATGCTCCCTACTTTGGCTTTGAAATTCCTGATTCAGAAAAAGAAACTAGGGAGAAAAAATATTTCTATGTCTGGTTAGATGCCCCGATTGGGTATATTTCTTCTACGCAGAATTTATTGCAAAAAAAATCTGTGTCTTTAAAGAAAAGCTCTGTTAGTTCTATAGGCTCTGTATGGGAAACATACTGGAAAAAAGGAAGAGTATATCATTTCATCGGCAAAGATATCATGTATTTTCATTTTTTATTTTGGCCAGCTATGCTTATGGCGATGGAAATTCCTCTGCCGTCTTTAACTGTGCATGGTTTTATTACTGTGAATGGCGAGAAAATGAGCAAAAGCAGAGGAACTTTTTTGACAGCGAAGGATTTTCTAAAGTTATATCCTGCTGAAGCACTTCGTTTTTTCTATGCAAGTCATCTGGATAAGAAAGTAATCGATGTCAACCTTGATTTTGAGGAAGTTAAAGAAGTAAATAATAGTATTCTTCTCGGTTCGTTAGGAAATTTTTGTTATCGGGTGCTTACTTTTGCACAACAGAATTATGGCGCGGTGACTGAAATCGCTAAAGAAAATGATGAAAAAAAAGAAGATGAACAAGGAAAAGATGTAGGGCTTCAAAGAAGAATAAGTGAATTAGTTGTAAAAATACAGCAATATTATCTTACACAAGATTTTAAATCTGCGGTGAAGGAAATCCTTATTCTTTCAGATTTAGGTAATGCCTATTTTCAGAAATCTGAAGTATGGAAGAAAAAAGAAGCGAAAGAAAGCAAAGCCGCAGTGGGTTTTTGTGTGAATCTTGCAAAGAATCTGGCAGTGCTGATTTCACCTATCTTACCGGAGTTTTCCTTGAAAATTGCTCGCGCGCTGGGAAAAAAAAAGTTGGTATGGAATGATATTGATTTTTCTTGGAAAGGAAAGTTGAATTATGTGGAGAAGCTGGTGGAAAAGATTGAGACCGTTGCTGAGATGAAAATTTCTAAAGAAGTTCCGCTGATAGGTTATGTTGTTTCTCCCGAAGTTGAGGAGTTAGGAGTGAAAGTACGGCTTGCTCAATTGAGTGGATTAACTATCAAGAAAAAAAACGAAGGTATTGAAAAACTAAAGAAAAAAATACAAGAAGAAATCACTCATTATGAAAAAACAGAAGTTCTTGAAGAATATCGAAAGATAGACAATGAAACTGGAGTTGATTCTCAAAAACATCCCAATGCGGTTGTCAATTTAATTACCCTTATTAAAAATAAAAGAAAATTACCTCAAATAAATACGGTGGTAGATCTTTATAATGTGGTTTCTGTTGAAACCTCTCTTGCTCTTGCAACTCATGATCTTTCCAAATTGGAAGGCAAGATTTATATCAGATTTTCTCGCGAGGGAGAAACATTTCTTTCTTTGGATGGAACTTCTGAAAAATTAAAAGCAGGAGAAATAGTCTATGCTGACGATCACAAAATTATTGGCAGGTTTTCCAAACAATGCAAACAAACGCTTACCACTACCGACTCGACGGATATTGTACTTGTAGCATTTGGCAATGCGAAAATATCTGAAAGTGAAATGGATAAAGCAGTTGAGAAAACATGCACACTCATTACTCAGTATAATGGAGGAAAATACAAAATACTTCCTACTGTAAAACCTCCTGAATTTCCCCTCCGTATGCTTGTTGGCAAAATACTGGAAGTAAAAAATCACCCGCAAGCAGATAGTTTGTATCTCTTGAAGGTAGATCTTGGTAAAGAAATGGGAATGAAACAAGTAGTTGCTGGTCTAAAGAAATATTTTTCTGAAAAAGAATTGCTTGATCGAAAAGCGGTTTTTTGTGTGAATATCAA
>JACPNC010000108.1 GCA_016185685.1 Candidatus Woesearchaeota archaeon
ACGCCAGCAGCCTTTTCTTCAATCGGAAGCAGTGCTGGACGTAGCAAAAGCACTGGAAGAAACACAGCAGAAAGAAGAACAAGAAAAAATAAATAAAACGATTCAAGAAGAATTTTCACCAGAAAAACACCTGCCACCCATGGGAAAAAATGTCCTCATTTTACTTCTTGTAATTGCAGGGATATTTATCCTCGCTTTTGGAGGATTCACCGCATATAGTAAAATCACGGGAGCACAAGTAGTAAACATTGATGAATTGCATCAAAAAAATTTAGAAGGCGATTTGAATGACAAAGAAGGATACGTCTACAATGGCTACAGCTTCGTCTTCACAGATGGATTGTGGTGGACAGAAATGGACAAATTTGGCTCTCTCTTAAAAATTCCTTTGCATTTTGGACCAAAAGAAGTAGAACCAATTGAACTGCAAGGAACCCTTCATCCCGCATTTAATGAAGGTAATGAAATGTATATTGCTATTGATCCAGACGTTGTGGACAAATATTATACTCTTGCAATTTCAGAACTCAGCTTTAATGTAGTAAAAGGATTAGATCGTACTCCAGTAGGTTCTTGCACTAAAGAAAATTGGGCTTGTGAAAACAGGACTATTGTGAGTTGTGATGCTGTAGATTCGGATAATTTAAATTATACAGGGAAAGATATCATCGAACTTGCATTAGGAAATGAGACTAAGATTGAAGCAAAAGGAACTTGCATTAAAGTGACGGGCAACCAATATGAGTTAGTGAAAGCAGTTGATAGATTGTTGTATCAGTGGTATGGGGTGATACGGTCCTAAAAATGCATAAAAATAGAGGGAGAGAGAGAGAGAGAGAGAGAGAGAGGCAAGTAATCAAAAATGACTGAATTAGGCTACTTAGTGTTATACTCTCTTCAGCCAGAGATAGTGCGCGATTTCTATGTTAAACTATTAAAGAGACCTTTTTCAAGAGAGAAGCACGGAAATGGTGCAGAACATTGGAGTTGTTCATTGGATAATGTGGTAATAGAAATTTATCCAACAAAAAAAGAAGCGTCAAGAAACAGTCTTGGTTTTTTTGTGGATGATTTAGAAACTGCTCTTCAAGACATTGATCCCGTATACATACTGATATCACCAAAACAAACAGACTATGGTCGTGCTACAATAATAAAAGACCCAGAAAAGAGAAGAGTCGAATTGATTGAGAAAAAATGGTAAAAAAAAATTAATGAAAATACACCCATCACTTTTCCATCCCTAACACATGCAGTTGATTATTCTTCATCGTCACTAAACGAAAATTCAATCCCAACTCCATCACTGCTTCTAACATGGCCATGTGCTCTTTTCCTGAACCAGACGCCAGATTTAAAGCAATTTCAAAGTCACTGATTTTTCCTTGAAGTTCTTTCTTTAGCTGCTGAACTAATGCAGAAACATCAACAGACAAAGCATCCTGAAGAACGATAAGTTCAACTTGCTCACCTCGAACAGTATAGTTCTGTTTCCCAAACTCATTGGTTATAAGAAAAACCTTAGTCCATTGCTGTGCACTTAGAAGCTGATTAACTTCCGTCCAAGTCCCTTTTCCCGTCGATAAACAAGCAAGTAAAGTAGGCATACCAAATAAAGGAAGATCCACCCTATAAAAAGGTTATTATAGTAAAACATACTCCTCGTTTTTACCATGCCCCTGCGTATCAGCTTCTTTGAAGAATTTCCTACCAAGAAAAATTTAGAAAAATTAAAATTAGTTAATTGGCCGACTAAACTATATCTTGCGGCAAAAAGTTTAGAGGAGTTTGAAATGCTGAAGAGAAAAAACAGTACATTTAGGCAGGTAAGAAAATGGATATATTGGCCAATATTGGAGAAAAAAGAGGGGTATTGGATTTCTCCCTTTTCAAAGAGGGAGGCATTAGTACGAATTTTTTCTGAGCTCAAAGATAAACGTATTCCGGTCATGCTAGATTTAGAACTGCCCACCACACAAAACCCTCTTTTGTATTTCTCTCAACTTCCATTTTTCTTTGCAAATAAAAGATTAATTTCCTCTTTCATTCAAGAATACAGAGGGGAAGTGTATTTGGCAGAATATTATCCTGAAAGAAGAAATGCCGAGAGGGTTATGGAAATACTTGGCATACATTACAAAAATAAAAGAACAAAAGTCATTAAGATGTTCTATCACTCTGTGCATAACTTTGGTGAAAAATTTCTGAGAGATGAACTCCAACTAGGAAAAAAAGAATTTCAAAAAAAATATCTCCTTGCATATGGGACCATCTCTTCCGGGATTGCAGGAAACGAACCTCTCTTAAAACCAGAAATTTTACACAAAGATCTCCTGCTGGCGCAGAAAAATATGATTTCAGAAATAGTTATTTTTCGGTTAGGTGGATTGAATAAAAAATATGTGAAAATTATAGAGAAGTTTGTATGATAGACAACCAAATGGTATCAATCATCGCAGTTATTATAGAAAGTGTAGGCATTCTTCTTGCTGAAAGGAGAACGGCAATACTTCTGGGCTTTATTACCATTATGACCATCATTATTTTCTTTATGACCTAAATAGACCTAGCTAAGAAAAAAAATACTTCCCAAACCTTAACAACCTTGGTTCTTTCAGCAACGACCAGAAAACCAAAGGCACAGGATTGTCCCGTGTATATCTCTCAAACACTTTTTGCACTCGTGACTGAGAAATATACCCTACCAACAGATCCCAATCAGCATCAGAGAACTTATTAAATATATTCTGCACAAAAAGATGCAGTCTTAACCTTCTGCGCAGCGGAGCAATGGCGTTCTTGTAATCTCTTTCTTTTCCCGTAATCAAACATTCTGCCAATATCTGCACTTGCTTTAATCCCGGATATAAGCCGCCCAGCGTAGTCGCTTTTACAAATCCAGCTGCATCACCAAGAACGTAACAATTCTCTTTCTGCAGCTCCTGTGCCGGATGATACAGAGGAATAGTGCCTGCTTGCATTTCTAATACTTTATAGAATTTTTTTTCATAGCTAACCCCACTCTTGCTTTGGTAGAAGATTCAGGAACAATCCAGGCAAATAAATCTGGACAAACTTCTCTGCCAAAATGCGCTTGAAATTTTGTAGGATCAAAATTGCCAAGAACCACTGCTTGCGCGCCAAAATAATTCTCCCGCTTTGGATGATACATACCGTACGCTTTTGCCGTAGGTGAAAGCGGCCCGTCTGCAGCAAGAACAATATTCGGAGTAATCCTCATATCTCGATTATTTGCCGAATCTTTTATGATAAGTTCTTTGCCTTCCTTCCTCAAAAAACTATGATTAACGAAAATTTCTGCTCCTGCTTTTCTAGCCAGATCAGCAAAAAAGTTGTCAAATTTATTCCTACACACAAGGTATTCTTTTTGCTTCACCATCAGTTTCATCTTAGGAGAAAATACTTCTACACCATGAAAAATATTCACCAGAAAAGAATCCATAGGCAATTGAAATTCATCAAATTCTGATGTTAATAAGCCCGTACATTGAATAGGACAGCCGATCTGCGCATGATTCTCATAAATGCTCACTGTATGCCCCGCTTTGGCTAATAGATAGCCTGCATAACAGCCAACTGGTCCTGCACCGATGACTGCAATTGTCTTTTGGTTCATTTTAAATTTTCTCTTCTCTTCTGCTCTATTCGCGCTTTTAAAATATTGTGAAAGAAGAAATAACTTAAAAAAATCTTAAAAGAAAAATATAAAAAAAAGAAAAAAAAAGAATGGAGGAAGTTATTCCTTATCTAACCAAGATTTTTGCCTAAGCAAAAATCTTAGTAGTAAGTCTTCTCTTCTCCGTCGTTGTCTTTGCGTAATCTGCTAAAGCCAAGGATTAAGCCTACGATCACTAATACAACTACTAGTACGATCAAAGCTATTTCCAAGCCAGTTCTCAGATTAACGTCTGAAACAGGTTGAGTTGTTTCTTGTGCAGCAACAGTAGCACCAAGGTTAACAGTTTCCAATGCTTTTCCATCTGCGCTTACAGTAACAGGAACAGTATGTGCTCCAGCAACTGCAGCTTGTGCAGCGGTAACATCAACATAAACAACTTTATTTCTGCCCGGTTCTAAGACAACAAGTTGCTCACTTAAGCTTGCAGTAGCCCAGTCGCCAGCTGCAGTTGCTAACAAGTAAGCTTTTGAATTGCTACCGGCATTGGTTAAAGCAATTGCATATCTTACAGTGCTGCCAGCAAAAACATTTTGGCTTTCAGGTCCAACAGCTAAAACTAAGCGGTCTTCTTGTTCTTCAAAGCGTTCATCAGCCAGTACGTGGATAGTGTACTTCTTGCTAACAGCAGAAGTTCTATCAGTACTTGCGGTGACAACTACATCGTAGTCTCCTTCAGCTGCATTTGCAGGAAGAGGCAAGAACATTTGAGGAACGTCTTCATATTCAACATCACTATCGTCGTCAACATTTACTTCGTCAACAAACTCAGTTGCGCTTAAGCCCAAAGCAGGAACTGCTACGGTAACTTTAACGTCTTCCAAGTCTCTACTTCCGAAGTTCTCAAGTAATACCCGAGCAAGCAATGATCTGCCAGCTTTAACGGTAGTTCCAGGAGACAAAGCAACGTCTGCAATATCCAATCCTCTGCGAGGAGCTTCAACTTGCAAAGTGACATAGCGAGTCATATCAACAGTATCTCTATCAGTTACTCTCAATCGAAGCAAGTATCTATCTTGTTCCAATCTGCGAGGTAATTCTAAGTTCAAAGTAACTTTTTTAGTAGTTTCAGAACCAACTGCGCCATTTATATCAAAAACAGCACTTCGGTCACTTAAGACTTCATCATCATCAAATTCATAACCACTTACTTCAGCTTCAACACGAATGTCTTTGACACTTGCGTTTGCTTGAAATGTTACTTCAACTTCTACAGTTTCTCCTTCTTCAATGGTGGGAGCAACGCCAGTTAAATCACCAGTTGAAGTTTCAGTAACGTCTTCTCCGTTTACTTCAACGGATGTAATTACTAAACTTCCAGGTACATACGCTGCGCTTACCAACGAAACACTCAGCAAGGCAAGTACGAACACAACAAATACACTTAACAGTTTTCTCATTTTACTTTCCTCCATTCTTGTTTTTTTTTAGAGTTCTAAAGAGTGTAAACTCTATTTTCTAGACCTAAAATGCTTCTGATATTTAAACCTTTCGCTCATTTCTGCATTTTAAAGTGACTACACCCACTTCTCTTTTTAAAGTAACAACTCAAACTTAACGACACTTACTTTCGATAAGAGGGAGCCATATAAACGTAACGATACTCTGTTTCATGAGTGAGATCATTTCTTATAGTGACCATAAGCAGATATGCTTCTTGCTCATCAGCATTGTAAGGAATAACCAAACTCTGGCGGACTTCTTTGCTTCTGCCGCCCTTCAAAGTTCCCAATGAAGCGCTTTGCTGTATGCCTAATTCCGGCACAGCAAGTTCAACACTCAAGTTCTTTTGAGATTTTTCTCCTTTATTCTTGATGTTCACAATCATACTCACCACATCTCCTGGCTGTACCTCTTCATTACTTAATTGAATACTCATAATCTGCAAATCTTCTCTTGCTTTTGCTATAGTAATAGTAAACCGCTGTTCTGCCGTAAGTCCAGCATCATCACGAACTACTAAGATAACCGTATATGTTCCTGTTGCTCTTGGCATCCACTCAATCAAACCAGAAGAACCGATAGTCATACCCGTAGGAGCTTCCCTTAAACTATAATCGATACTATTAATACTGCCATCATCGCTTACTGTAACTTGATAAGCATACAATTCATCAACTAATGCCGTTGTTATGGGCTCTGAAGTGATTATGGGGGCATCATTTACATCGATAACAGTTATAGATACCGTGGCAGGTAAGCTCACAAGCCCATCGTTATCTCTTACGGTAAAAGTAAAACTATCAGTTCCATTAAAATCAACAGCAGGAGTGTAGATAAGATTAGGAGCAGTACCCGTCAATCTGCCATGCAGAGGAGCAGTTACAACTGTATACGCAACAATACTTCCATCACTATCCGTACCAGTTAAAATTATTCCAGCAGAAGTGTCTTCTGCCAAAGATACTGTTTGTGCATGTGCAACAGGAATTTGCGGACTATTCTGCACACTTATGGTAATTTCCTCTTCATCACTCAGCCCAGTTTCATCAATTACTCTAAACGTAAGTTCATAACTTCCTGCTTGAGATACGCTTGGAATCCAACTAAAAATTCCATTGATAAATGTAGCTCCAGTAAGATCACCAATTCCACTAACACTAAAAGTCAAGTCAGAGATGGCAGAATCTATATCTGTTGCAGATACAGTAAAAGTTAAAAGCGCATTTTCTGTAATAGTTTTATCGCCGATAGGAGCTAAAATAGGAGCATCATTTCTTGAACCAATAGTGAGAGTTACAGTTGCAGGTAAACTTACTAACCCTTCAGCATCACTCACCGTAAAAATAAACCTATCTTCTCCGTTAAAATTTGCTTGAGGAGTATAAGTTACTTCTCCTGTTGCAGTATTGAAATCTGTCAAAGTCCCATGAAGAGGAGCAGTCACAACAACAAAAGTTAAAG
The DNA here is from genome assembly GCA_016185685.1 of Candidatus Woesearchaeota archaeon. Classification (GTDB taxonomy): domain Archaea; phylum Nanobdellota; class Nanobdellia; order Woesearchaeales; family GW2011-AR9; genus JACPNC01. Next base: position 6,602 of record JACPNC010000108.1, read on the forward strand.
TACTTTCTTCAACATCACTTCCCGTAAGTTGAATGTTTTCAGAAGTATCTTCTTCAATAAAAATCGTTTGCGCATCAGCGACCGGCGCATCATTCACGGGAGTTACAAGTACTTGTAAAGTAAACCAACTGCTCCAGAGATCTCCGTCAGAAACACGTGCAGGAACTTCCAAAGTCCCATTGAAATTTTCTGCAGGAATGATAGTTAATCCGCTTAATGAATAGCTTAATGAATAATTTCTGCCATCATAGATTTCTAAAATAAAACCAGTCGGATAAGTAGCATCGACATCAGTTACAAAGAGATCACCTAAAGTAAGAAGAAGAGAGGTATCTTCCAACATACTGAGATTTTCTTGTCCTGTAATTATAGGTGAATCATTCTTTGCATTAACAGTAATGGTTACCATTGCTTCATCATTCAGCAATCCATCAGTTATGCTGTAAGTAAAACTATCTGTACCGGTAAAATTATCTTGAGGAACATAAGTACAATCGCCGTCAGCATCACACATAAGTGTTCCATGAGTAACTGAAGAGAGCAGAGTCATAACTAAATTTTCCCCGCCTACATCATCTACATCAGCATCATTTTCTATAACATTAAAATCCACTTCTTCATCTTCTTCTGTTGCAAAAACATCATCCCGTGCAACCGGAGCATCGTTGATGGGATTTACAATCAGGTGAATAGTTGCTAATGCGGAAGTTGCACTACCATCAGAAACAGTAAATACAAAATCATCTGTTCCAAAATAGTTTGCCCTCGGAGTATAAGTAATCTCACCTGTTGCAGTATTAAATGCAGAGAGAGTTCCATTTTCCGGTTCAGAGAGTATTGAAAAAGTAAGAGTACTTCCTTCAGCATCACTTCCGCTAAGAGTTAACACCAGAGAAGTGTCTTCATCCAAAGAAAATGTTCCATCGTTAGCAGCGGGAGTATCATTCAGTGGCAGGACAGTGATAGTTACTTGAGCAGATACCATAATTGTCCCATCGCTTACACTATATTCAAAAGTATCTTCTCCAAAAAAGTCAACTGCAGGGATATAAGTAATTGTTCCATTGGCGTGCTGTTCAACAGTCCCATGTGAAGGTGAACTTACAGTGATTAGAGATAAATCATCCCCGTCAACATCACTATCATTGGCAAGAACTGCAAGAGTGATTGAATCATCTTCAAGAGTGGTTGCAAAATCATCCTGCGCAACCGGAGCATCATTCACCGGTGTTACCATCACTCTCAAAGTAAAAGTGTTGCTGTGCTCATCCGCATCTACATCTGTACCAACTACTTGCACCAGCACATCTAATCTTCCATTGAAGTTAAGTTCTGGAGTAAGAGTATTTCCACTGTGAGTATAATGTTCGCCATCTAAAATAAATAATCCAAATCCAACAGGATATTCTCCATCAGGATCAACAACTGTCAGATCAGAAAGTTGCAAAATAAGCGAAGTATCTTCAGGAGTTGATAATTCACGCTGACCAATAATTCGTGGAGCATCATCATCTAATCCATTAATAGTTACCCGTACTGTCGCCTGTGCTTCTGCACCGGAAGGATCTTCAATAGTATAAGTAAATTCATCAACCACGCCGAAAATATTTTCTTCAGGAGTATACAAAATTGCATTTCCTACAATAACTGCAGTTCCAAAAAGAGGTTCACTCACTTCTGAAATGGAAAGAACATCTCCATCAATATCTCCATCGTTTGCAAGCGCACTAATTGTAACCTGAGTTTCCTCAGCAGTTACGGCAGTATCATCTTGCGCAGTAGGAATATCATTAACCGGAGTAACAGTTATTGTCACTGTTGCTTCTTCACTCATAAGACTTTCATTGTCCCTTACAACAAAAGTAAAACTATCTTCTCCGTTAAAATCAGGAAAAGGCACATATACTAATGAGGACGCCATCCCGTTTAAAGTCCCGTGTGAAGGACTTTCAACTAAGATATAAGTTAGGATAGTCCCATCAACATCTGTTCCAGAAAGAGTGAATGGCAAAGAAACATCTTCTTCGGTTTCTAAATTTTGTGTAGTGGCAACAGGCATATCATTCACAGAATTAACAGTAATGGTCACCGTCGCTTCATTTGAAACCAGTCCTTCCACATCTTTTACGGTATAAGAAAAATTATCAGCAGTAAATGAGTTGACATCAGGAGTGTAGGTAACCGTGCCATCTACATTAACAACAGCAGTTCCATACTCAGGAATCCTAATAATATCTACTGAACCCACGTCAAGCATACTATCAATATCAGAATCATTTGCGAGAACGGAAATAATTTGCGCAACATCCTCAGTTGCTTCTACAGCATCATCTCTTGCAACTGGAGCATCGTTTACGGGAGTTACTGTAAGAGTGAATGAAGTTACAGCAACAGCGCCAAGGGAATCTATCACACGGAGATTTACAATATTATTGCCAAAAGCATGTGATTGCGTGGTACAGTTCAATGTAAAACCATCAGGAGCAAGAACACAGTCGAT